>NZ_CABSQF010000005.1:0-177516 GCF_902479695.1 uncultured Phyllobacterium sp.
AGCCGCCATTCAGCATGAGATCGCCGGTCGCACCCGTGGCATTGACCTTCAACTGCCCGCCCGCATTCGCCGTCACCGCAGCCGCCGTGCCATCGACGGTCAAAAGGCCCGTATCATTGATGACCGATGTTGAAACCACAGAACCGCCAAGCCCGATGCCGAGTTCGCCGCTGTTGATCACCGTATCGCCGCGATAGGTATTCTTGCCCGTCAACCACAGCGAGCCCGGCCCGGATTTCGTCAGCCCCGCATCGTAGGATTTGGGATCGGCAAGCTTGCCGGAGAGATAGGCCGTGCGGGATTCGGTGAACTGATATTCCGTTTCCAGCGACGTTATCTGTTCATCCAGCATTTTCTGTTTCAGCACCGCGAGCGGGTCTTCCTTTCGACCGGCTTTGTAGGCTGCAAAATCTGCGCTGGGATCTGTTCCGTACGTTGTGACTGCTTTCGGATAAGCCTTTTTAAAATCCGCAAGCAGGGCCGATGCAAGCGGATCAGCTATGATTTTGCTGTTTGTGAGTGTTACATTCAAAGTAACTTTGGTGGCAGCTGCCACGGCTGTGAATAGTTCCTTCAATAGAGCCTCAGCAGCCTTTTCCTTGGCCGATATTTCCGGGTTAACCAGCTGTTTATGAGCCTCCAGCCGTGCCGTTGGATCGCTGACCAGACCGGTGGACGTTTTTTTCTTCGCCCAGGCCGCCACCTCCTCGGCTTCCTCTCGCTTGCGCTGATCCAGCGCCACCTGCGAGATGTCGTTGCTCCAGATGTCCTTCACACCGGCACCCAGATTGGCTTCAAACCGGCCGAGGAATTGGGCAGGGCCTGCCATGGCTTTCTTAAGATCGATTAGGCCCCAACCCGTCGTTTCATTCGGCAATTGAGTGTTGCCAGGCTTGAGGGCCGTCAGGTATCCATATGTTTTACCATATCTATCGTACGGTGCTTTCTTCGGCGTCATTGCCGAATCGACGGCAATCATTTCTTGTGATGTCGTGAGCATCACTGACAAGGCCTGTTCACTTGTCAGGTAAGGAAAGCGCTGCATGATCAGCGCGAGCGCCGCTGATGCATATGGTGCGGAAGCCGAAGTTCCATTGAAATGTTCGCTATAACCACCACCTGCTATAGGGGCCTTGGCATCGGTTGGTGCCATGACGCACCAATATTTGGCTACACCGCATTGATTGTAGACCTGCGATCCAAATGGCGATGTACCGTTTGGAGAATAACCGCTTACGGCGAGCCAATTGCTCTCAATCGCCGGTCTTAAATAAGGAAGAACTGCAAAAATATCAGGATTCCTTTGCGGGTCATTAGATGCCGAAATCACTTGAATGAAATGATATTTTTGAACTGCTTCGTCTGTGGCATCCAACCACGTTTTCCTGCCAATCTTGTTTTGCGCGGCAAATCCTTGATAGGCTCTTAGCAATTGAGGCGTGGTGTCAGTCTGGTTTTCAGCGGCGATTGGCGAATTTTGACCCCAGCTCTCATTGACAATCCGAACTTTCTGTTCTCCCAGGGCGTTATAGTTTGCTGTGAAATAATTGTAATCCAGATTGCTGGACCCCTGCTCACGGTTGTCGTCGGTGCCGTTTGTATTGGCAACAAAGACCGCCGCATCAAAAGCGAGGCCCTGCATGCCCACACCATCTTTTGCCGCACCGATGGCGCCGCTGACTTCGGTTCCGTGCGAGTCGTTTATTCCCTCGGTATAAATCCCAGGTTGGTTAAACGGGTCGCCCTTCTTTACTGGCTTCTTGGATCCATCGAAATAAAATTGGGACGTGTCATCATAATACAAACCACTAGTGGTCACAGGATGGATTCTGGGGCCGGAAAGATCTGAATGATGCGTGTCGACGCCGGAGTCCAGAACACCAACTCTAATTTCTTTGCCGGTGAACCCCATCGCATAGGCATATTCTGCTTTCAGGGCATGAGCAGCCCAACTCGCGTTAAATTCAGGTGTGCGCCAGCTCTTTGCAGCGGCTTCCAGATCATCCGTACTGCTTCCATCGGCATTGAAATACTTGCCCGGCACTTCCTGCGCAGAAGCGCCAGTGCCAGCAGCAGCAACGATCAGCGCAGCACAGACGCTGCTCATGAGATGGTTGCGGAATTTGGACAAACGATCAGAACGCGCGGAAAAACCAGCGCCAGAGTCGTGAAAAAACATGAAATATGGTTCCCGATATAATTCTCATTCAACAAAAAACAACAGAATATGCAGTATGAGACTTATAGGGTGATGATCGCATGTTGCAGTCAAGAGCTACTTAAGTTGCAGGCAAATCCGCTTTGAGAATAGCAACGCCCAGCAACAGCAAAACAGGCCCCGCGAACGGAGCCTGCCTTGACCTATATGAACACTGTTATCGGAACAGCACGACCGCCTGCTGGACGGTCACCCAGACACCCCAGAGAATGGGAATACCCACGGCGGCCCAGGCGAGCGCCGCCTTGGCGTCGAGCCCGCCATGGCCGATGCCGAACGAGCCGGTGGCGCCGGCATCGGCTGTCTTGGTCTTGGCCTGCAGGGCAGCAACCTCGGCGTCGGACATGAACCATTTCGATGCAAGCGGGCGGATAAAAAAGTTGGCGATGAAGCCCAGCGCCAGCATGCACGCGAGAATATACATGGTGCGGTCATAGACCTGATCGCGCGGCACGCCCGCATTGATCTGGAACTCACGGATATAATTGACCACGACAGGCCCGACGATACCCGCTGTCGCCCAGGCCGTCAGCAGCCGGCCATGGATGGCGCCGACGAACTGCGTCCCGAAAATATCAGCGAGGTAGGCCGGGACCGTGGCAAAGCCGCCGCCATACATGGACAGGATCACGCAGAAAATCGCGACGAACAGCGCCTGGCTGCCCATATGGGCGGCGGTCGGCGCCAGCGCATAGAGCACGATGCCAAGCGCAAAGAAGGTGAAATAGGTGGCCTTGCGGCCGATCCGGTCGGAGAGCGAGGCCCAGAAGAACCGCCCGCCGATGTTGAACAGTGAAATCAGGCCGGCAAACCCAGCCGCAATGGAGGCGATGGCGGTTTTCTGGCCCGCATCCAGCTGGGTGAAGCTGACATCAGGCAGGCCGATGAGCTTGCCCGCGAAGATTTCCTGCAGCATGGGCGAAGCCATGCCGATCACGCCGATACCGGCGGACACATTGAGGCAGAGCACGGCCCAGATCAGCCAGAACTGCTTCGTCTTGTGGGCATCGCGCAGATGCACGTGCCGCGTGGTGATCATCGCCTTGGCATCCGTTGGCGGTGTCCAGCCTTCCGGACGCCAGCCGGCCGGCGGAATGCGGTAGCCGAAGGCGCCGCACATCATGAACACGAAATAGCCGGCGGCCATGACCAGAAAGGTCTGCCAGACGCCGACAGTATCCGGTGCCTTGAAATGATTCATCAGGAGGTTGGCCAGCGGCGCCCCGATCATGGCGCCACCGCCGAAGCCCATGATGGCCATGCCGGTCGCCATGCCGCGCCGGTCGGGAAACCATTTGATCAGCGTGGACACCGGAGAGATGTAACCGAGCCCGAGGCCGATACCGCCAATCACGCCGGCGCCGACCCACATCAGCCAGAGCTGGTGCGTGATGACGCCAATGGCCGCCAGCACCATGCCCCCGCACCAGCACACGGCCGAGACCACGCCAGCCTTGCGCGGCCCGACGCGTTCAAGCCAGCCGCCCCAGATGGCGGCGGAACAGCCAAGAAGCACGAAAAACAGCGTGTAAATCCAGCCAAGATCGCTGACGCGCCAATCACAACTCGTGGTGAAAAGCGCTGTCAGAAGGTTGATATCCGCGCAGGCGACCGATTGCTCGACACCGATGGCGCGCGACAGCGGCAGCCAGAACACGCTGAACCCGTAGGCCATGCCGATACAAAGGTGAATGGCAAGCGCTGCGGGCGGCACCAGCCAGCGGTTGAAACCCGCTTTGGCAACGATGCGTTCCCGGTCGAGAATACCCGGGTTTTCATAAATCCGCGGCTCTGCCCTGTCGGTTGCTGACATGTGAATTCCTCCTCCAAGCCCTTATGGCGGTGATTCATGTTTTAGTATTTCAGTTTATCGGCCGGTTCCGGTTCGGCCTGATCGTCTTCTTGTTCGGGTGTTCTCCGGCCTTCTGGTCATCAAGAGGCAACGCACGTCGAGCGGCCAAAAATGCCGCCCTTGCAACGTTCAAGCCGAGGCGGGAGCCGGCTTGCGGATATGGGACGCTGCCTCGACCACGAGCGGGTCAAGGCCATTGTCATCCTTTTCCAGGATGGCAAAGAGCTGGGCACGCATGCGCGGCTCCCAGAAATTGTTGATGTGGCCGGCCACACCCTCTACCGCCTCATCCTTGGGCTGGGTGTGAAAGAAGGTGGCGATCTGGTTGGCCATATAGACCAGCTTGTCGGCAGTTGACTGCCGATGATTCTCATTATCCATATTGCACCAATCGAACAGTTGGACTTTGCACAAGGGTGGGCGAGGCCTGATCCAGGTTGGATTTTCCGGACACAGCGGTGCCATCGGTTGCACTCGCCACTGCATTTACAGCGATCGGAATACGCTCGGCACGCGTGAAGACATCAAACTCATCGCCGCGCACCAGCGCAACAAGCGTCATGCCTGCCGCCTGCGCGGTGCGCACAGCCAAGGCCGTTGGCGCGGATACGGCAATCAGTACGGAAGCGCCGATGATTGCCGCCTTCTGCACCATTTCGATGGAGACGCGGCTGGTGATCACGACGGCGCCCGATGCACCGTTGATGCCGGTTCGGCACAGGGCACCGGCAAGCTTGTCGAGGGCGTTGTGGCGGCCGACATCTTCGCGCGCGGCCACGATACCCTGGCCGGGAACATAGAATCCGGCGGCATGCACCGCACCGGTTTCATTGTGCAGCGGCTGCAGCGGCGACAGCAGCCGCACCGCCTGCGCCAGATCGCCCGGCGTCAGTTGCAGGCGCGTCGCGTCGACCGAAGCCACCGGCTTCAACGCCTGCTCGATGGACTCGATGCCGCACAGCCCGCAGCCAACGGGTCCCGCCATGCGGCGGCGGCGGTCGGTGAGTTCCTGTCCGGCCGCATCGGCGAGGCGCAGCTGGATATCGATGCCCTCGCCATGATCTTCAACGGCAATTTCGCTGATTTCGTTGAGCCCGGTAATAATGCCTTCCGACAGGCTGAAGCCGACGGCGAAATCCTCCATGTCGGCCGGGCTTGCCATCATCACCGCATGGGTGGTGCCGTTGTAGCTGAACGCAACGGGCGTTTCCTCGGGCACCATGCGGCTGCCGGTCGCGTAGACATCGCCCTCGCCCTTGCGGCGGCGGGTGATGCGCGGAACCTGCAACCGTGTGGGGCGCCCGGCCATATCTATTCCGCCGCGTCGAGCGTCTGGGCGATGCGCCGGCTCTGGCGGGCCTGCTCGTCATACTTGACCTGCCAGTCACTCGGCCCGTTGGATGCACCCACCTGCACCGCCGTCACCTTATATTCCGGGCAATTGGTTGCCCAGTCGGTGAAATCCGTGGTGATGACATTGGCCTGCGTCGTCGGATGATGGAATGTCGTATAGACCACACCCGGCGAAACCCGGTCGGTAATCAGCGCGCGCAGCGTGGTCTCACCGGAGCGGCTTGATATCTTCACCCAGTCGCCATCGCGGATACCGCGTTGTTCGGCGTCGTGCGAATGAATCTCCAGCCGGTCTTCCTCGTGCCAGACCACGTTGTCCGTGCGGCGGGTCTGCGCACCGACATTATACTGGGAGAGAATACGTCCGGTGGTGAGGAGAAGCGGGAATCGCGGCCCGGTCTTTTCGTCGGTTGCCACGTACTCCGTGCGGACGAACTTGCCCTTGCCACGGGCAAAACTCTCGATGTGCATGATCGGTGTGCCCAGCGGCGCCTTTTCATTGCACGGCCACTGGACGGAGCCCTCTTTTTCCAGGAGGTCATAGGACACACCGGCAAAGCTTGGCGTCGTCAGGGCAACTTCATCCATGATCTGCGACGGGTGCGTATAATTCCAGTTGAGACCCATGGTCTGCGCCAGTTTCTGGGTAACTTCCCAGTCGGCAAAACCGTTCTTGGGGCTCATGACCTTGCGCACACGGTTGATGCGGCGCTCGGCATTGGTGAAGGTGCCGTCCTTTTCGAGGAAGGTCGAGCCCGGCAGGAACACATGGGCGTAGTTGGCGGTCTCGTTGAGGAAGAGATCGTGGACCACGACGCATTCCATGGCGGCAAGACCGGCAGCCACATGCTTTGTATCGGGGTCGGACTGGAGAATGTCCTCACCCTGGATGTAGATGCCCTTGAACGTGCCATCGACGGCCGCATCCAGCATGTTGGGGATACGCAGGCCCGGCTCGTCCTGCAATTTGACGCCCCACAGCTTGTCGAAGATATCGCGGGTCGCCTCGCCGGAAACGTGGCGGTAGCCGGGAAGCTCGTGCGGGAACGAACCCATGTCGCAGGAACCCTGCACATTGTTCTGGCCGCGCAGCGGGTTCACGCCAACGCCCTTGCGGCCGATATTGCCGGTAGCCATGGCGAGGTTGGCGATGGCCATGACCGTTGTCGATCCCTGGCTGTGCTCGGTCACGCCGAGGCCATAGTAGATGGCGCCATTGCCGCCGGTCGCGAACAGCCGGGCGGCTTCACGCAACGCCTGCGGCGGCACACCGGTCAGTTGTTCGATCGCTTCGGGGCTGTGTTCAGGTGCGGATACAAAGGCAGCCCAATCCTGGAACTCATCCCAGTCGCAGCGCTCGCGGATGAATTTTTCGTCGAACAGGCCTTCCGTGACAATGACGTGGGACAGCGAGGTGACCACGGCCACATTGGTGCCGGGGCGCAGCGGCAGGTGGTACGACGCCGCCACATGGGGCGAGCGCACGAGGTCGATGCGGCGCGGGTCGATGACGATGAGCTTGGCGCCCTTGCGCAGACGCTTCTTCAGGCGCGAGGCAAAAACCGGATGACCATCGGTCGGGTTGGCACCGATGACGATAACCACATCCGTGTGCTCGACGCTGTCGAAATCCTGCGTGCCGGCGGATGTGCCAAATGTCTTGTTCAGGCCATAACCGGTCGGCGAATGGCAGACGCGGGCGCAGGTATCGACGTTGTTGTTGCCGAAACCGGCACGAACCAGCTTCTGCACAAGGTAGGTTTCCTCGTTGGTGCAACGCGACGAGGTGATGCCGCCGACGGAGTTGCGGCCATACTGGTACTGGATGCGGCGGAATTCATTGGCAACGTGCTTGAAGGCTTCATCCCAGGAGACTTCGCGCCATGGATCGGAAATCTTCTCGCGGATCATCGGGTTGAGGATGCGATCCTTGTGGGTCGAGTAGCCATAGGCAAACCGGCCCTTGACGCAGGAATGACCGCGATTGGCCTTGCCATCCTTGTAGGGAACCATGCGCACGAGTTCCTCGCCGCGCATTTCGGCCTTGAACGAACAACCGACGCCGCAATAGGCGCAGGTGGTCACTTTGGAATGTTCCGGCTGACCGATCTGGATAACCGACTTTTCCGTCAGTGTTGCGGTTGGGCAGGCCTGCACGCAGGCACCGCAGGAAACGCACTCGCTGTCGATGAAATGTTCGTGCATGCCGGGCGAAACGCGGCTGGAAAAACCCCGGCCTTCAATGGTCAGCGCAAACGTGCCCTGCACTTCCTCGCAGGCCCGCACGCAGCGCGAGCAGACAATGCATTTCGACGGGTCGTAGGTGAAGTAGGGATTGGATTCGTCCTTGGGCAGCCAGCGGTCATTGGCGACATTGTCCGCCTTCGCAAAGACGTGGTTGTCGCCGTGATAGCCGTAACGTACATCGCGCAAGCCGACCGCACCGGCCATGTCCTGCAGTTCGCAATCGCCATTGGCCGCGCAGGTCAGGCAGTCCAGCGGATGATCGGAAATATAAAGTTCCATCACACCCTTGCGGATGTCCTTCAGGCGCTGGGTCTGGGTGTGAACGACAAGACCTTCCATGGCCGGGGTTGTGCAGGAGGCAGGCGTGCCGTTACGCCCCTCGATCTCGATCAGGCAAAGACGGCAGGAACCGAAGGCATCGACCATGTCGGTCGCGCAGAGTTTGGGCACTTTGATGCCCGCTTCCATCGAGGCGCGCATGATCGAGGTGCCCTCGGGTACCGTGATCTCATTGCCGTCGATGGTCAGGGTGATCATCTTTTCAGATTTGGAGGCTGGCGTGCCGAAATCGATTTCGTGGATCAGGGACATTTTGGGCTCCTATTCCGCCGCTTGCGCGACGGGCGCAGGACGAAAATCTTCAGGAAAATGCGTCAGCGCGCTCATCACCGGATAGGGCGTGAAACCGCCTAGCGCGCAGAGCGAACCGAACTTCATCGTGTTGCAGAGGTCGGTGAGAACCGCGATCTGCTTTTCCGGTTCGATATTGGCAGCGATGCGATCGACGACCTCGACACCGCGGGTCGAGCCGATACGGCAGGGCGTGCACTTGCCGCAGGACTCGACAGCGCAGAATTCCATGGCGAAACGTGCCTGTTTCAGCATGTCGACACTGTCATCGAAAACAACGAGCCCGGCATGGCCAATGAGCCCGTCCCTGGCGGCAAAGGCCTCGTAGTCGAAGGGCGTATCGAAGAGTTCACGCGGGAAATAGGCGCCGAGCGGGCCGCCGATCTGCACCGCCTTGACCGGACGTCCTGTCGCTGTCCCGCCGCCGATATCATCGACGATTTCGCCGAGTGTCAGGCCGAAGGCGGTTTCGAAAAGCCCGCCATACCGAACATTGCCGGCGATCTGCAGCGGAATGGTGCCGCGCGAGCGGCCCATGCCGAAATCCTTGTAGAATGCCGCGCCCTTGTCGAGAATGACCGGCACGGAGGCAAGCGATATCACGTTGTTGATGACCGTCGGCTTGCCGAAAAGCCCCTTGTGCGCCGGCAGAGGCGGCTTGGCGCGGACGATGCCGCGGCGGCCCTCGAGGCTTTCCAGCAGCGCGGTTTCCTCGCCGCAGACATAGGCGCCCGCACCGACTCGCACCTCGATGTCGAAAGCATGGGCAGACCCCAGCACCGAAGCGCCCAGCACGCCAGCCTTGCGGGCGATATCAAGGGCCTCATTCATCACGGCAATCGCATGCGGATATTCGGAGCGGGTATAGATGTAACCCTTGGTGGCGCCGACGGCGATACCGGCAATGGTCATGCCTTCGATCAGAACGAAGGGGTCGCCTTCCATGATCATGCGATCGGCAAAGGTGCCACTGTCGCCCTCATCGGCATTGCACACGATGTATTTGCGTTCGCCCGCCGCATCGAGGACGGTCTTCCATTTGATGCCGGTGGGGAAACCGGCACCGCCGCGCCCGCGCAGACCGGATTCCGTCACCTGGGTGACGATTTCGAGCGGCGAAAGGGCAAGGGCTTTCTCCAGTCCCTTCAAGCCGTCATGGGCGCGGTAATCATCGAGCGAGACAGGATCGGTTATGCCGCAACGGGCAAAGGTCAGGCGGGTCTGTTTTGCCAGGAACGGCAAGTGCTCGGTCAGGCCAAGCCAGAGCGGGTGGGTCCGGCCTTCAGCCATGCCGGTATCGAGAAGCGAAGCCAGGTCGGAAGGTTTGACCGGGCCGTAAGCCACGCGGCCGGACGGTGTTTCCACCTCGACCATCGGTTCGAGCCAGTACATGCCGCGCGACCCGTTGCGAACGATGCGCGCATCGAGATTGCGGGCAACAATCTCATCCTGCAGCGTCCGGGCAACCTTTTCGGCGCCGAGGGCAAGCGCGCCGGAATCGCGCGGGACAAAGAATGTGACCGTCATAGCCGCACTCCCGTCGCTATTTCTTCGAGTTTTTCGTCATCCAGGCGGCCAATGACCTCGCCGTCCAGCATGGCGGCGGGCGCACAGGCACAAAGGCCAAGGCAATAAACGGGTTCAAGCGTGACGGCGCCATCGGCGGTGGTTCCATGCCAATCAATGCCGAGCAGCTCGCGGGCTTTCTGCGCCATGGCATCGCCGCCCATCGACTGGCAGGCCTCCGCACGGCACAGTTTCAACACATGCCGGCCTGCCGGATGATCGCGATAATCGTGATAGAATGTGACAACACCATGCACCTCGGCGCGCGATATGTTCAGCGCCTGGGCAATCAGCGGCAAAGTCTCCTGCGGCACATAGCCGAACTCGCCCTGCAACTCGTGCAGAATCGGAAGGAGCGGGCCTTCTTGACCCTTCAACTGATTGATAATGTCTATCGCTCTCCCAGCGATATCGGTACTTGCGGTCTGCATTTCGTGCAGCGCCCTCCCTAAATGCTCCTCGTAGGTTAGAACAGATCAAAAACGACACAACTAATCAATATACCAGTCCCGTTGGTCGATAGAAGATTTCTATCAAACCATATTGAGTTCGATGGCAAGCGCCCGGGCCTCGTGCAGCAGGGCGGACACCAGCGGCGTATGGGGTTCGCGGTCGGCGGCCACCAGCCCGACAAGATGGCGTGCATCGGGCTCGACAATGGGAATAGCGCGGATCGGCTCGGAAAAACCCAGTGTTTCCGCAAGGTTGAGCGGCATGATGCTTGCCCACTTGCCGGTCCGTATGTGCGAGAACAGCACAATCATCGAATTGGATTCCAGCGTCGGATGCACGTCCACCCCCGCTTCGTGCAGGTGTTTGTTGATGATGCGGCGGTTCTGCATGTCCTGGGTGAGCAGGCAGAGCGGCAACTGACCAACCTCCGCCCAGGTCACAAATTCGCGATCCGAATAGGTACTGCCCGTCGAGGTGATCAACTGGTAGCGTTCCGAATAGAGCGGAACCGAAGTCACCCGCCCGAGCGGCTCATTGTCGAGATAGCTGATTCCCGCATCGATCTCGAAATTGCTGAGCAGCGTCAGGACTTCCAGCGAGGTGCGCGAGGTCACCGAAAAGGTCACATCGGGGTGCTTTTCACGAAATGGCGTCGTCAGGCGCGAAACCATGGCAAGCGCCGTGGGGATTGCCGCTATCTTCACATGCCCGGACAGACCATAGCGTGCAGCACGGATTTCCTCGCGCATCGTCCGCGTATCGCCGACGATGCGCCGCGCCCATTCGAGCACGCGCTGGCCCTCCGGCGTCAATCCCTTGTAGCGTGAGCCGCGCTGAACGAGGACGACACCCAGTGTATCTTCAAGCTGGCGGATCGCGGCCGACAGGGTTGGCTGCGTGACGCCGCATTCCTCCGCCGCGCGGCCAAAATGCTGGTTGCGCGCCAGAGCGATAAAAAATTCCAGCTTGTCGATCATCGAAATCCGTCCTCCGAGAAGACTCTATCGATGATTACCCGCCGACAGCAAGAGCGGTGGACCATTCAGACCGTCAGGAACTTGCGCACCTCCGGCCTGTCGAGACTTGCCGCATCGCCGGAATGGACGATCTCGCCGCGATCCATGATGTAGACATGGTCTGCCAGCTCGCGGCAGAAATCGAGATATTGTTCGACGAGAAGGATGGCGAGGCCGGTCTGATCGCGCAGAAACCGGATGGCGCGGCCGATATCCTTGATGATCGACGGCTGGATGCCTTCGGTCGGCTCATCCAGAACAAGCAGCCGTGGACGCGTGACCAGCGCACGGCCGATGGCGAGCTGCTGCTGCTGACCGCCCGACAGATCTCCGCCGCGCCGCCCCAGCATGGTCTTGAGCACCGGGAAAAGCTCGAAGACCTCCGGCGGCACATTGCGGTTGCCGCGTCTGGCGGCGGCAAAGCCCGTCGCCAGATTTTCACGCACGGTGAGCAGCGGAAAGATCTCGCGCCCCTGCGGCACGAAAGCAATGCCGGCCCGCGCCCGGTCGTAGGGCGGCTTCCTGCCGAGCGGCGCACCATCGAAGCTGATCGACCCTGACGATAGCGGGTGCTGGCCGACAATTGCGCGGAGCATGCTCGTCTTGCCGACACCGTTGCGGCCAAGGACGCAGGTGATGGATTGCGGCTTCACCTCAAGCGATATGCCGCGCAACGCTTGCGCGGCGCCGTAGTGAAGAGAAGCATTTTCAACCGTAAGCATCAGAAAATTCCCTCCCATTGATGTGCCACACACCGCCTCATCGCCCGAGATAGACCTCGATAACGCGCGGGTCGTTGCTGACATGATCGAGCGAGCCCTCAGCCAGCACCGAGCCCTCGTGCAGGCAGGTGACCTTCACGCCGAGTTCGCGTACGAAATGCATGTCATGCTCCACCACGATCACCGAGCGGGTGCGGGCGATGTCGCGCAGGAGTTTTGCCGTCTCTGCGGTTTCCGCATCGGTCATCCCGGCGACCGGCTCATCCACCAGCAGCAATTTCGGATCCTGCGCGAGCAGCATGCCGATCTCCAGCCATTGCTTCTGGCCGTGCGAGAGACTGGCCGCCAGCCAGTGGCGCTTTTCAAACAGCCGGATCGTGTAGAGGATTTCGTGAATGCGGTCGGTTTCATCCCTGCTCTGACGATGAAACAGCGCTGACAGGGCCGAGCGCGGCCCGGACAATGCCAGCACCAGATTGTCCTCCACCGTGTGGCTTTCGAAGACCGTCGGCTTCTGGAACTTGCGGCCGATGCCGAGCATGGCAATGTCGGCTTCGTCATGCCCGGTCAGGTCGACCGTGCCGTTGAAATAGACATCGCCGCTGTCCGGCTTGGTCTTGCCGGTGATGATATCCATCATGGTGGTTTTCCCCGCCCCATTCGGACCGATGATGGCCCGCATCTCGCCCGACTGAAGCACGAGCGAAAGATTGTTGATGGCACGAAATCCATCAAAGGAAACCGAAACGCCATCGAGATAGAGCAATGTGTCCTTGGCCTTCATGGGGCTACTCCGCGGCCTGAGGTTCGGGTTCTGCCAATCGCTTGCTGCTTTGCTTCACGACGGGCGGCAGCACTTCGTCGTCTTTTTGTGCCGCATGGCTGGCTCTGCGGGCTTGCCACGAGCCATAGAGCCCGAGAATGCCCTTGGGCAGGAACAGCGTGACGAGGATGAACAGCGCACCGAGGGCAAACAGCCAAATCTCCGGAAACGCCGCGGTAAAGTAGGTCTTGCCGAAATTGACGAGGATCGCGCCGATGATGGGACCGATGATCGTGCCGCGCCCGCCGACCGCCACCCAGATGACCGCTTCGATGGAGTTGGCGGGTTCGAACTCGGACGGGTTGATAATGCCCACCTGCGGCACATAGAGCGCCCCGGCAATGCCCGCCATCATGGCAGAGACCGTCCAGACGAACAGCTTGTACCGGTCAACGCGATAGCCGAGGAAGCGCATGCGGCTTTCCGCGTCGCGCACGCCGACCAGCACCTTGCCGAGCTTCGAGCGAATGATGAAACTGGACACAAGGACGGCCAGCGCCAGAAACAGGGCGGTTGCTGCGAACAGCGCTGAACGGGTTGTTCCCGCCTGCACATTGAAGCCGAGAATATCCTTGAAATCCGTGAGGCCATTATTGCCGCCAAAGCCCATGTCGTTGCGGAAGAAAGCGAGCAGCAGCGCATAGGTCAGGGCCTGGGTGATGATGGAGAGGTAGACACCCGTCACACGCGAGCGGAAGGCCAGCCAGCCGAAGCCGAAGGCCAGCACACCCGGCACCAGCACGACCATCAGGGCCGCGAACCAGAAATTGTCGAAACCGTACCAGAACCACGGCAGTTCCTTCCAGTTGAGGAACACCATGAAATCCGGCAGGACCGGATCGGCATAGACACCGCGCGGGCCGATCTGGCGCATCAGATACATGCCCATGGCATAGCCGCCCAGGGCAAAAAACGCGCCATGGCCAAGCGAAAGAATGCCGCAAAAACCCCAGACCAGATCGAGCGCCACGGCGAGCAGTGCATAGGTCAGGTATTTGCCGAGCAGGGAAACCAGATAGGTCGGTACGTGAAAGGGCGACGTGTCCGGTACCAGCAGATTGAGGACGGGCACGAGACAGGCAACCGCCACCAGAATGATGATCGCAATCAGGCTGCGCCGGTCGCCATGTCTGAAAAACCATTGGGTGATCATGCCTCGATGGCCCTTCCCTTGAGTGCGAAGAGACCGCGCGGACGCTTCTGAATGAACAGGATGATGAGGACCAGCACGAGAATCTTGCCAAGGACGGCCCCGGCAAAGGGCTCGAGGAACTTGTTGGCAATGCCGAGCGACATGGCACCGACCAGCGTTCCCCAGAGATTGCCGACGCCGCCGAAGACCACGACCATGAAACTGTCGATGATATAGCCTTGGCCCAGATTGGGACTGACATTGTCGATCTGGCTGAGCGCAACGCCGGCAATGCCGGCAATACCGGAACCAAGACCGAAGGTGAGCGCGTCGACCCATGGCGTGCGGATGCCCATGGAGGATGCCATACGCCGGTTCTGCGTGACCGCCCGCATGCGCAGGCCGAGCATGGTTTTCTTCAGCACCAGCTGCAGCACGGCAAAGACCGACAGGGCGAACACGATGATCCAGAGGCGTGACCATGTCAGCGTCAGCATGCCGACATCGAAGGAGCCCGACATCCATGACGGGCTGCTGACCTGAACATTCGAGGCACCGAACCACGACCGCGTCGCCTGCTGCAGCACCAGCGATATGCCCCAGGTGGCGAGCAGGGTCTCCAGCGGCCTGCCATAGAGAAAGCGGATGATCCCGCGCTCAATGACGACGCCGATGGCGCCGGAGACGAGAAAGGCCGCAGGCAAGGCAAACAGAAGTGAATATTCGAACAGCCCCGGCATGGATGTACGGATGATCTGCTGCACCACAAAGGTCGTGTAGGCGCCGATCATCACCATTTCGCCGTGGGCCATGTTGATGACACCCATGACACCGAATGTGATCGCAAGGCCGATAGCCGCGAGCAGCAGGACCGAGCCAAGCGACAGGCCGTAAATGACATTCTGGATACCGTTCCAGATTTCGAGTTCTGCGTTGATGCTGGATATGGCGGCACTGGCGGCTTCACCGACCGACCCCGGAACACCGGCGAGCGGCGTCAACAGACCGAGCGCCTCGCGCCCGTTCCCGGATTTGATTGCGGCGATGGCTGCGATCTTCACATCGTCTGCCGCGCTGGAATTGAGAACGGCAGCAGCCTTGGCACGCTGCATCAGCACCTTGATCCCCGCATCCTTCTCCGCCGACAGGGCCTGGTCCAGCAACGGGATGGATTCAGGGTCGCGGTTCTTCAGGATTGCTTCGGCAGCGGACCGGCGCTCCGCCGCGTCGGTGCTCATCAGTGTCAGGCCGCCGATGGCGGCGGCGATATCGCGGCGCAGCCGGTTGTTGACCTTGATCTTATCGGCCGTGTTGCGCGGAACGGGAGGCAGTTTTGCACCGCTCAGCGGATCGGTTGCGGCATAATCCGCGCCATCGCGCGTACCGATAAACACCGCTTTGTCAGCCTTCGAAACATAAAGATCGCCGGCACTCAATGCGTTGAGAATGGCAGCGGCGCGCGGCGTACCGCTTTTGGCAAGTTCTGAAACGGCCTTGCTCGTCTCGTCGAAATTATCACCGGCCAGCGCCTGCACCAGCGATTTGAGTTTGGCGTCGTCCATGGCTTGCGCACCGGCGGCCGCAGGAAACAGGCAAAGCCCGAGTATCGCGATGATGGACAGGAAGCGGCTCAATGACATTCAACAATCCTGCATTTGAAATTCCTGGGAGGAGCTCCATCCCCGCCACGAGACGGGGATGGAGTTGGCTTCGGCGTTGTCGCCCCCGACCCGAAGCCGGAGCCTGATTTTAGCGCTTAGTTCGTCTTGGTCGCGCCGCCGCACTTGCCGGTGACAACGTTGAAATTGCCGCACGACATCGGCTTGCGCCAATCGGAGATCAGGTCCTTCGAGCCTGGCAGATAGTCGGACCATTCATCGCCGACGACGAGGCCCGGCGTCCGGTAGACGATGTCGAACTGGCCATCGGCCTGCACTTCGCCGATGAGGACCGGCTTGGTGATGTGATGGTTGGGCATCATTGCCGCGTAACCGCCGGACAGGTTCGGGACGGAGACGCCGACGATCGAATCGATGACGGCATCCGACTTGGTGGTGCCGGCGGCTTCGACGGCCTTCACCCACATGTTGAAACCGATGAACGTTGCTTCCATCGGATCATTGGTCACGCGCTTGTCGTTCTTGATATAGGCGTGCCATTTCTTGATGAAGTCGGCATTGGCGTCGGAATCGACGGATTCGAAGTAGTTCCAGGCGGCGAGATGGCCGACCAGCGGCTTGGTGTCGAGACCGGCCAGCTCTTCCTCGCCCACCGAGAAGGCGACAACGGGAATGTCTTCGGCCTTGATGCCCTGGTTGGCGAGTTCCTTGTAGAACGGCACATTGGCATCGCCGTTGATGGTGGAAACAACGGCAGTCTTCTTGCCGGCCGAGCCGAATTTCTTGATGTCGGACACGATCGTCTGCCAGTCGGAATGACCGAACGGCGTGTAGTTGATCATGATGTCCTCATCCTTCACGCCCTTGGCATTGAGATAGGCCTTCAGGATCTTGTTGGTGGTCTGCGGATAGACATAGTCCGTACCGGCGAGAACCCAGCGCTCCACACCTTCCTGTTTGGCGAGATAATCCACGGCGGGAATGGCCTGCTGGTTCGGCGCAGCACCCGTGTAGAAGACGTTGCGCGAGCTTTCCTCGCCTTCATACTGAACCGGGTAGAACAGCAGGGAATTCAGTTCCTCGAAAACCGGAAGCACGGATTTGCGCGAGGACGATGTCCAGCAGCCGAAAACCGCCGCAACCTTGTCCTGTTCGATCAACTGACGGGCTTTTTCTGCAAACAGCGGCCAATCCGACGCCGGATCGACAACGACGGCTTCAAGCTTCTTGCCGAGAACCCCGCCCTTCTTGTTCTGCTCGTCGATGAGGAAGAGCATCGTATCCTTGAGCGTGGTTTCGGAAATCGCCATCGTACCGGACAACGAATGCAGAATACCGACCTTGATTGTGTCCTCGGCTGCCTTTGCCGGTGCAAGGGTCAGTGTCGCTCCCACGGCGGCGGCCGCCAAGGTTCCAATAAATCTGGCTGTTAGACTGAACATTCAGGTAAACCCCTCTTTATGGTTGTTTGTACCGAGGGAATACTATGCAACGACCGTGCCAACTGCGGATTGCAGCGTCATGCTCGTGTGAAATCTTTGGATTAGCCCAAGATTACAACGGTCAAGCGCCACAGGCCTTGAATATCATGAAGACCGCAGCGGCGGAAACAACGGTGCGGCCAGCACCGTTTCGGCAATCAAATGCCTATATTATTATCAATTAGTCGCATATGCCTATTTATGGAGCAATGCTCGCAATTTGCGGCTCCGATCAATTGGCTTTGATGTGGCATTGGTCAGCGTTTGATGTATGGTGCTGCCACCAATCACATTCTCAAGGAAAGAAAATGGATATCCGTCAGATTGACGAAGGCTTTGCCGTGACCGGGCAGATTTCACCCGACGATGTACGCGATATTGCAGCGGCAGGCTACCAGACCCTGATCTGCAACCGCCCCGATGGTGAATCGCCGGATCAGCCGGAATTCGCCGAAATCGCCAAGGTCGCCGAAAAGGCAGGCATCCCGATCTACTACGTCCCCGTGGTTTCAGGCCAGCTGACCCAGGACGACGTGGATGCAATGGCCGCCGCACTCGAAGAAGCGGAAGGCCCGGTGCTGGCCTATTGCCGCTCCGGTGCCCGTTCGACCAATATTTACGGCATCGTTCAGCAGCAGAAAGGCTGACCATGCAAGGACGGCTGCGGACCCCGCAGCCGTCTTACCGTTGACCTCCCCAAGCCTATAGACAACAGAGCTGACGTTCCCATGAGCCGTATTGCCGATCTGAACAGTGACGATTTCGCCGCCCTGCGCCAAAATACTTTGAAAGAATACGAGGCCTTCCGTGCCCGTGGACTGAAAATCGACATGACCCGCGGCAAACCGAGCCCCGAGCAATTGGCGCTCGCCAACGGCATGCTGACCCTGCCCGGCAATGGCGATCACTTCAGCGAAGCCGGTGAAGATGCCCGCAATTACGGCAATCTGCAGGGACTGGCGGAAGTGCGCACGCTGTTCGCGCCGACGCTCGGCACCTCGCCGGATCGGATCGTTGTCGGTGACAATTCCAGTCTGGCGCTGATGCACGACTGCCTGCTCTGGGCCTGGGTCAAGGGCGTTCCCGGCGGCACTGAACCCTGGCAGAAGACGGAAGCCCCGGCTTTCATCTGCCCGGTGCCCGGCTATGACCGGCATTTCTCCATTCTGGAGGAATACGGCATCCGCATGCTGCCCGTACCGCTCAAGGGCGATGGGCCTGACATGGACATGGTCGAGAGACTCGCTGCCGATCCGAGCGTCAAGGGCATGTGGTGCGTGCCGAAATACTCGAACCCGTCGGGCGAAACCTATTCCGACGCGGTGATCGAACGTCTTGCCACGATGAAAACCGGTGCTCCTGATTTCCGCCTGTTCTGGGACAATGCCTATGCGGTGCATCATCTCACGGAAACCGAGCATCAGATCCCGGATATTCTCGACCTGTGCGAAAATGCCGGACATCCCGACCGCGCCTTTGTCTTCGCCTCCACGTCCAAGGTAACGCTGGCGGGTGCCGGCCTTGCCTTCTTCGCCTCGTCAGCAGCCAATGTGCGCTGGTACCTTGCCAGCGCCAGCAAGCGGACAATCGGACCGGACAAGCTGAACCAGCTGCGGCATGTGCGATTCCTCAAGAATGAGGACGGCATACGCAAGCATATGGCGGCGCATCGCGCCCTGATCGCGCCGAAATTCGACATGGTCAACGAAGCCCTGGAAAAGCGCCTCGCCGGCACGGGCGTCGCCGAATGGTCGAAGCCGCAGGGCGGCTATTTCATCTGCGTCGATGCAATGGAAGGCACGGCCAAGCATGTGGTCGAACTGGCCAAGCAGGCAGGCGTGACCTTGACACCGGCAGGATCGACCTCACCGCACGGCAAGGACCCGCATGACCGCACATTGCGGCTGGCGCCGACATTCCCTTCCCTGCAGGAAGTGGAACTGGCCTCGCAGGGTATCGCGCTGTGCATTCTGCTGGCGGCACTGGAAAAGCTGCATTCGGCCCGGAATGGCTGATGTCTAAAGCGGGATGACCAGACCGTCGCGGCCGACGGTCAAACGGCCATCCCACTTGCCATCCAGAGCTTTTACCCAGTCGGCTTCGCCGAATTGCGGATCGTCGGCCGGAATGAGGTGATGCAGCACAAGATGTTTCACCTCAGCGGCCACCGCGATCCGCGCGGCATCTTCAACCAGCGTATGGCTGGCGAGAAGATGTTCTTTGAGGCGTGCGCCGTTGCCCGTCCGCGCGACGAGACGGTCCACGCCTTCCGGCAGCATCGCTTCATGCACGAGGATATCGCTCCCCCGGGCAAAACCGGCCAGTGGCGGGAAATAGGCCGTATCCGCCGAAAAGACGATGGATTTGCCTGATGCTTCGATCTTCAGCGCAAAACAATCGATAACCGGCGGGTGATCGACGCGCAAAGCGGTGATCGTCAGGCTCGCGTCCTGATAGACCAAACCATCGGCGAAGACCTGCAGATCGACAAGATCGCGCAGATCGGGCCGCCCCTCGTCCTCGATGCGCAGATCAATGTCGTAGCGCATGGATTGCAGGAAGCCTGACCAGTAGTCTTCAATTCCGGCCGGGCCGTAGACCGTGACTTTGTGCGCCAGCCCCGACGTCCATGCCGTATGCATGAGCGGGCCGAGTTCGAGCACATGGTCGGAATGCAGATGCGTGATCAGGATCATATCCAGATCCTTGAGTGACAGATCCGCATTGACCAAGGCCCGGGTGACGCCAAGACCGCAGTCGATAACAATCCGTCGTCCGGATATTTCCAGCAGCGACGATGTCGGCGACGGGCCGCCCGGACGGATTGCCGGGCCACCCTTGGTTCCAAGCAGGACGAGCCTGTCGGCCATTCCTAGAAGAATGCCTGAATGCCGGTCTGGGCGCGCCCGAGAATGAGCGCGTGCACATCATGCGTGCCTTCATAGGTGTTGACCGTTTCAAGGTTCTGCGCATGGCGCATCACGTGATAGCCGATCTGGATGCCGTTGCCGCCATGCATGTCACGGGCAACGCGGGCAATATCCAGCGCCTTGCCGCAATTGTTGCGCTTGACCAGACTGATCATCTCCGGTGCCATCCGGTCTTCATCCATGAGGCGCCCGACCCGCAGGCTCGCCTGCAGGCCCAGCGCGATTTCCGTCTGCATGTCAGCAAATTTCTTCTGGAACAGCTGGGTGGCCGCCAGCGGCTTGCCGAACTGCTTGCGGTCGAGACCATATTGCACCGTGCGCTGCCAGCAATCTTCCGCGGCCCCCATCACACCCCAGGAAATGCCGTAACGGGCACGGTTGAGGCAGCCGAACGGCCCCTTGAGGCCTGAAACATTGGGAAGAAGGTGTTCTTCGCCGACGACAACGCCGTCCATGACGACTTCGCCGGTGATCGACGCGCGCAATGACAATTTGCCGCCGATCTTCGGAGCGGAAAGCCCCTTCATGCCCTTCTCGAGCACGAAGCCGCGAATCTGGCCGTCATGTGCATCGGACTTGGCCCAGATCACGAAGACATCCGCGATGGGTGAATTGGAAATCCACATTTTCGAGCCGGAAATCCGGTAGCCATCGGCAACCTTTTCGGCGCGTGTCTTCATACCGGCGGGATCGGAACCGGCATCGGGCTCCGTCAGGCCAAAGCAGCCGATCCACTCGCCCGAAGCCAGCTTCGGCAGATATTTCTTGCGCTGTTCTTCCGAGCCATAGGCGTAGATGGGATACATGACCAGCGAGGACTGCACGCTCATCATCGAGCGATAGCCGCTGTCGACACGCTCGACTTCACGTGCAACCAGACCATAGGCGACATAGGACGCACCGGCGGTGCCGTATTCTTCCGGCAACGTGACGCCCAGAAGCCCGGCCTCGCCCATCATGCGGAAAAGCGCCGGATCGGTCTTTTCCTCAAGATAGGCTTCCTCGATACGCGGTGCCAGCTCTCCCTGCGCGAAGGCGCGCGCACTGTCCCGGATCATCCGTTCGTCTTCGGTCAACTGATCTTCCAGCAGAAACGGATCCGTCCAGACAAAGGAAGCTTTGGAATGCGCCATGTAATTTCCTCCATAATGCTTTTCCCAGACCTAGCACCAAAATCGCGTCGATGGCCAGATAGTTTTGGCTTAAAATATATTCCGGTGCGCTTTGGCAGCGAACAATTTCCGTCGCCGGACGAATCCCCTATATGTATGGCATGGCCATCAAACAGCTTACCGAAACCATCATCAACCAGATCGCTGCGGGTGAAGTCATCGAACGCCCCGCAAGCGTGGTGAAGGAGCTTGTCGAAAACGCCATCGATGCCGGGGCAACCCGCATCGAAGTGGTGACGGCGGGCGGCGGCAAGAACCTTATCCGCATCACCGACAATGGTTCGGGCATCCCATCGGATGAACTGACGCTGGCCGTTTCGCGCCATTGCACATCGAAACTGACGGATGACGTGCATGATATCCGGGCGCTGGGTTTTCGCGGCGAGGCCCTGCCCTCCATCGGCTCGGTCTCGCGGCTGTCGGTCAAATCCCGCACGCCACAGGCCGATTCCGGTTTTGAGATCAGCGTGCATGGCGGCCATATGGACGGACCGCGCCCGGCGGCGATGAACAACGGCACGATTGCCGAGGTGCGCGATCTGTTCTTTGCTACACCCGCGCGCCTGAAATTCATGAAGACCGACCGGGCTGAGGCCTCTGCCATCAGCGATATCGTCAAGCGGGTTGCCATTGCCTTCCCGCATATCCGCTTTTCCCTGGCGGGCAGCGACCGCACGCCGCTCGAGCTTGCGGCGACGGGCATTGGCTCCGCCGGCATGCTGGAACGGATTTCGCAGGTGCTGGGCAGGGAATTCCCGGAGAACGCGCTTGCCATCGACGCCGAGCGTGACGGCGTGCGTCTGACCGGGTTTGCCGGGATACCGGCCTTCAACCGCGGCAACAGCCTGCATCAGTTTGCCTATGTCAACGGCCGGCCGGTGCGCGACAAGCAGATATGGGGCGCCATCCGCGGCGCCTATGCGGATGTGATCTCGCGCGACAGGCACCCGGTCGCGGTGCTGTTCCTCAACCTCGATCCGGCGCTGGTCGACGTCAATGTGCATCCGGCCAAGGCCGATGTGCGCTTCCGCGATCCGGGCCTGGTGCGCGGGCTGATCGTCGGTGCGATCCGCCAGGCGCTCGGCCAGTCCGGCATTCGCGCTGCCACCAGCGGGGCGGAAGCCATGCTGCAGTCCTTCCGGCTCGGCGGAGCGGAGCCTTTGCGCCCGGCCCAACCGGCACAGCACTGGCAGGGTTCGCCGTCGGTCAACCAGAACTATACAACCCAGCAGTCTGCCTTTCGTCCCATCACGCCGGACCCGGCACCATCCCATGCGGGCAACGGATTTGCGGAACCGCTACGCGGCTTCCTGGCTGAAGCGGACGTGCTGGCCACCGATACGCGGGCAAGCACTGCAGAGGTGCCGCAAGCCCTGCTGGCCGCGCCGCTCGGCGCTGCACGCGCGCAGATACATGCGAACTACATCGTCTCGCAGACGGAAGACAGTCTCATCATCGTCGATCAGCACGCCGCGCATGAGCGGCTTGTCTACGAGGCATTGAAGACGGCGCTGCATTCAAGCCCCCTGCCCGCGCAGATGCTGCTCATTCCCGAGATCGTCGATCTGCCGGAAGAGGACGTGGAGCGGCTGGTGGCCCATGCGGAAACCCTGTTGCGCTTCGGTCTAGGCGTGGAGGCCTTCGGTCCCGGTGCGGTCGCCGTGCGGGAAACCCCGTCCATGCTGGGCGAGATCGACGTGCAGCAGCTCATCCGCGACCTCGCAGACGAGATTGCCGAACACGATACATCCGACGGTTTGAAGGCCATTCTCGACCATGTTGCCGCCACGATGGCCTGCCATGGCTCCGTGCGTTCCGGCCGGCGGCTGAAGCCGGACGAGATGAACGCACTGTTGCGCCAGATGGAAGACACGCCCGGCTCAGGCACGTGCAATCACGGCCGGCCCACCTACATCGAACTGAAGCTCACGGATATCGAGCGGCTTTTCGGCAGGCGCTGACGTCTTGACCCGCGGGGCATCTGCCGCCTAAATGAACTGACGAAAAGAATTGGAAACCACCGGACAATGAACAGGTTTGAAGGCCCCGGCTCACGCGAAGCCAAGATACGCTACCTCGACGGCGACTTTCAGGTCCTATCGCCGGGCTCCTACGTGCTCTGCGCCGTGACGTCGGAAAAGATCGCGCTGGATGAACTGCGGTACTGGAGCGTTGCCCGCCAGGAGGCCTATGCAGATGCAACGATTTCGCTTGAGCGCGAGCTTGAAATGAACCCATCGCTGCGCCAGCGCAGCAAGGCCTGACCGGTGATCAATCGCCGGTCCACGCTTTTGGCCCTTGCCGCGACCGCGCTTCTGGCCGGCGGCTGCACCACGATGGGTGCCAAACGCGAACCGGTCTATAGCGGACCGACCAAGACGATCAAGGGCTATCTGCGCGGCTCGCCGCTGGCACGGCTTTCACCAAGCTCCGTCGTTTACATCACCGCCTATGATGCGACCAACGGCAACTCCAAACCCATGCCGGTGATCGGCGAGACAAGCTTCACGCTGGGCCGCAGCGGCTATTTCCCCATTGCCTACGAGATTGAAATCCCGGCGGCGAAATCGGCGCCGAAGGTAGCCCTGTCAGTGCAGATCGGCACGCCAGGGCGAATCCTCTTTGCAAATGACCGGCAATACAGCCAGACAACCGGCCGCTCCATGGATATATCCATGGGTGAAACGCCGCCACGCATACGCAACTTCCGCCGCGGCCTATAGGCGCCGGATCGTCCGCAGGCGCGCCCTTTCCCGGGTTTCACTGATGACGCGCGATACCGTCCGCGGGTGCGCAAAAACCAGCTCCACATCCAGAACCTGCGTTCTCGCGGCGAATGCCCTGGCGGTTTCGCTGCCATCGAGCAGGCGGACATGATCCTTCGCCGTGGTGATCAGGGTCAAACCGTCCGCATCGGCACTTTTGAGGAGATCGGCGATTTCCTCATCCGTATAGGGATGGTGATCCGGAAAGGGACGTGCCTCTGTGATCGTTCCACCGGCTTCTTCCAGCGTGCGGAAGAACTTCGCGGGATCGCCGATGCCGGCAAAGGCGAGCAGCGGTTTGCCCGCAACCGCAAGCGCCGCCTTGGGCCGGAGCATGGCTTCATACACCGGCTTGGCAGCACGTGCGGCGTTCCTGACAAGCTGGTCCGCACCATTGGCCGAACCGATCTTGAGCAGGGCATCGGTGCGCACCAGCTGATCCGTCAGTGGTGCGCGCAGCGGGCCGCCGGGAATGACGTGGCCGTTGCCGATACCCCGCCCCGCATCGACGACCATGAGCGCATAGTCGAAATGCAGGCGGGCACTCTGGAACCCGTCATCCATGATGATGAAATCGCATCCCGCCGCCTGCAGCGCAGTGGCCCCGGCAAACCTGTCGGCGCAGACAACCACCGGCGCATGGCGGGCAAGCAGCATGGGTTCATCGCCGACATGCCGGGCGCTGTCGTGATCGGGATCGACCCGGTGCAGTCCGGAGAAAGCGCCGCCATAACCGCGCGAGACAATGCCGGGTTTGAGACCAGCGGCAACAGCGGCCTGCGCAAAGGCAATGGACGTCGGGGTCTTGCCGGCGCCGCCGACGGTGAAATTACCGATGCACAAAACGGGAATGGGAACGGCAGGCGGCTTGGCGCGGCGGATGCGCCGTCCGGCAACCATACCGTAAATCTTTGACAGGGGGCTGAGGGCCCGCGCGCGCCAATCCGGCTTTTCCCACCAGAAAGGAGGCGCTTCGCTGGTCATTTCCAGCCACCTTCACGCGCGCTCAACCGCGCCTTCAGCACCAGGGGCTGGATGAAGGGCTCGAGCGCCGTCATGGTCAGATCAAGCGAACCGCGCATGTCCTCGACCGTCTTCGTTCCCGCATCAATCATCACCTGGCGTTCAGCGGGATTGTTGAAGAGGTAGTTGACGGCCCCAGCCAGCATGTCCTTGTCGCGGATGAGCTTGGCCGCACCATTCTTGATCAGGCGCTGGTAGGAATCGCGGAAATTCTGCACGTTGCGGCCCGAAAGGATTGCCGTCTTCAACATGGCGGGCTCCAGCGGATTCTGGCCGCCCTGCGCCATGAGCGACCGCCCGACAAAGGCGATTTCCGTCAGCCGCAGATACAGGCCCATCTCCCCGATCGTATCGCCGAGATAGATGTCGGTATCCGGCGCGATGACATCGCCGCGGCTGCGCAATGCCACCTTCATGCCGAGCTTTTCGATTTCTTCGGCAATTGCCGGGGCGCGGTCGGGGTGACGCGGCACGATGATCGTCAGGAGATCGCGATGCCTGACCTTCAGCATGTGATGAACCTGCGCGACGACATCTTCCTCACCCTGATGGGTGGAAATCGCTGCCCAGGTCTTGCGCTTGCCGATCTGCCTCTGCAGAGCCTCGAGTTCCGACTCCACGACCGGCGGGATTGCGGTGTCGACTTTGAGATTGCCCGATACCGTGACCGGACGGGCTCCTAGCGCGCGGAACCGTTCGCCGTCAATGTCGGACTGGGCAACCACATGAGCGAGATTTTCAAACAGCGCTTCGGCGATGGACGGCCGTTTCTGCCAGGCAGCAAAGGATTTGTCGGACAGGCGGCCATTGACCAGAACCTGCGGCACCCGCCGCAGCCCCAGTTCAAGAATGGTCATCGGCCAGATCTCGGATTCGCAGATCACGGCGAGATCGGGCTGCCAGTGGCTGAGGAACCGGTCGACCGCCGGCTTCAGGTCGAGCGGCACATATTGATGGATGACCCGGTCACCCAGACGTTCCTGCACCATCTTGGCCGATGTCACGGTCCCGGTGGTGAGAACGACATTGATTCCCATGTCGACGATGGTTTCAACCAGCGGCGTGACGGCAGAGGTTTCGCCGACGCTCGCCGCATGGACCCAAACCAGCGGTCCCGCCGGCCGTGCAACGCTGGCCACGCCATAACGTTCACCCTGACGTCCGCGTTCTTCCTTGCCCTTGCTGGCGCGGAAGGCGACATAGGCGCCAACAGCCGGAAAGACCATGGCACCCACCCAGCGATAGGTGCTCAGGACAATGCGCGCCCACCGTTCGCTCATGCCCGGCCATCCACAAGCGCCTGCACCCGTACCGTATTGGCGTTCAGGCTGGCGGTCAATTCGACACGCTTGGCTTCAAGCATTGCATCATCGGCATCCTCGGGGACAAAGATCGGGTCGCCGACAATCAACCCTGACCTGCCGAATGGCAAGGGAATGGTTGTCTTATCCCAGCTCTTCTCGAGAATTTTCCTGCGCGACGTCGTATAGCAGATGGGAATGATCGGGCGGCCCGACAGTTTGGCAAGGAGAATAACCCCCTGACCGGAATCGCGGGGGGTCCCATGGGGAATATCAGCAATCATTGCCGCCGTCTTACCGTCCTTCAATGCCTTTTTCAGGGCGAGCAAGGCCCTTACCCCGCCCTTTTCGATGCTTTTCGTCGGCTCCCGCCCGCCGGAACCGCGGATGATCTCGACACCGAACCGTTCGGCCACGCGCGCGTTGAGTTCCGCATCCTTGCTCTTGGAGAACATGGCGGCGAAGCGCACGCCGCGCGGCATCAGAAAGGGCGCCATCAGATGCTGGCCATGCCAGGCCACGGCAATGAATGGCTCACCGCCCCGCTTCATATCCTCCAGATCGGACGAGCCGGGCAGACGCGGGTTGGTGGCATTCACCAGCCGGAAGAACTGCGTGATCAGCCAAACCACGAGGAAGCGGACGAAACGCGACTTCGCCAGCGGGCCCCGGATGGAACGCCAAAACCGTTTCAGCACCCCGTTCTTCTTGCGGGGCGCCTTGGCGGTTGCTGTGCTGTTATCAATCATGCCGTTGTCAATGCGTGACCGGAGAACCGGTCAGCTTGCCTTGCCCGTGTCGGGATCGAGCAATTTGTGCATGTGCACGATGAAATAGCGCATATGTGCGTTGTCGACGGTCTGCTGTGCCTTGGACTTCCAGGCGCGCTGTGCCGTTTCGAAATTCGGGTAGATGCCGACGATATCCAGCTTTTCCAGATCGCGGAATTCAACACCGCCGAGCTTCTTCAGCTCGCCGCCAAAAACCAGGTGAAGCAACTGCTTCGGTTCTGCTGTATTTTCGCTCATGGTCGCCCATCCGTTCAGTGATCAATCGTTGAATTTTCAGTCTGTTTAACCGAAGGCGGTTTCGGCGACAACGTCCAACATGTTGTCCATCAATAAACCGCTGGCAGCGACAAGCGCGCCATGGCGATAATCGCCTGTCTCGTTGTTGCGCAAACCATAGGTCAGCGGTTTGCCGTTCGCCGTCAGGACATGGCCGCCCGCCTCTGCAAGGATCAGGTCCGCCGCCGCCAGATCCCAGTCATGGGAATTCGGCCGGACGAAGGTCCCGGCAATGTCACCCCGGGCAACCATGGCAATGCGATAGGCCAGCGAAGCGATGTAGGGCGCGGCAATCATGGATTGCTGGAAATGGTCCGGCAGCTTCTTCAGGAATGGCCCGGGCCCCGCGACCTTGAACGGAACGCCGCTGGTGCTGACATGAATGGCTGTGCCGTTCTGTTGAGCCCCCTGCCCTGGAAGCGCAGTAATCGTCTCGCCGCGTGCCGGACATTCCAGCACACCGGCCACCGGGCGGCCATCCTCGATAACCGCCACGCTGACGCACCAGACATCCGACCCTTCAATGAAGGCGCGCGTACCGTCGATGGGATCGACGACGAAAAAGCGCCGGCGCGCTGTCGCCGCGCGGTCATCGAGGGTTTCCTCGGAAATCCAGCCATAATCAGGCCGGGCCGTCAGAAGCATGTCCTTGAGATACTTGTCCGCCGCAAGATCTGCCTCGCTCACCGGCGAATTGCCGGTCTTCATCCAGACCTGCGGGTCCTGGCGGAAATAGGACAGGGCGATACGCCCGGCGCCTTCCGCCGCTTCCCGGATCAGGGCTAGATCATCGCGATTTTTTTCACTTGCCGGCAAGAGTCATGCCTTCGATCAGGAGTGTCGGACTGGCGACGCCAAAGTTACGGTCAATATCGTTCGCCGCGACCATGTTCAGGAACATATCCTTCAGGTTGGAGGCAAGCGTGACTTCACTGACGGGATAGGCCAGTTCGCCATTTTCAATCCAGTAACCGGACGCGCCACGGCTGTACTGCCCGGTGATCATATCGACGCCCTGGCCAAAAAGCTCCGTGACATAGAAGCCATTGCCGACAGCGCGGATCAGGGCCTCCGGCGTTTCATCCCCCGGCTCGATGGCAAAATTGGTGGACGACGGAACAACGGTCGACCCTGAACGCACACCGCGGCCATTGGTGCTCAGCCCCAATTCCGCAGCCGTTGATGTGGACAGGAACCAGTGCTTCAAAACACCGTTCTCGACCATGGTCAGTGCTTCGCCTTCAATTCCTTCGCCGTCGAAGGGCCGCGAGGACGAGCCGCGGATGCGCAGCGGATCATCCGTGACATTGATGCTGTCCGCGAGAATCTTCTGGCCCATGCGGTCTTTCAGAAAACTGGTCTTGCGCGCAACGGATGCGCCATTGATGGCGCTGGAAAGATGGGACGCGATGCCGCGTGCCACGCGCGGGTCGTAAACCACATTGACCACGCCGGTCTTGGCCTGCCGGGCACCAAGGCGTTTGACCGCGCGCGCGGCGGCCGAACGGCCGATGGCTGCGGGGTCCTCGAGCGCATCGAAATGCTGGCGCGAGGAAAAATCGTAGTCGCGTTCCATCCCGGTACCCGTACCGGCGATGGCGCTGACCGAACGGGAAAAGCGCGACCCCATGTAATGGCCAACGAACCCGCCCGATGTCACCAGAACCATGCCGCCGAGCCCGGCGGAAGCCGACGCACCGCCGGAATTGGTAACGCCGTCAACTTCAAGGGCGGCAGCCTCCGCAGCCAATGCATCTTCGGTCAGCCGCGCTGCCGCAACGACCGTCGGATCATAGAGATCAAGATCACGGATGGTGCGCACCAGATTGGCTGGATCAGCCAGGCCTTCAAACGCATCGTCCGGCGAAACCCTGGCCATGGCGACGGCGCGCTCGGCCAGAATTTTCGGGTCGGAACCGGCGGTTGCCGATATGCTTGCCACTTTCCTGCCAACAAAGACGCGCAGGGAGAAATCGTCACTTTCCGACGATTCGGTCGCCTCGACCTTGCCAAGCCTGACGCTGACACCCGTGGACCGCGAACGCACGACAACCGCATCGGCGGCGTCGGCTCCGGCCCGGCGGGCGGCTTCGACAAGCGCAGCAGCATTGTCAACGAATTCGCGGGAATTGGCCGGCTCGATCATATTCATCCCTAGAGTTGATTGCATGATAGGATGCAAGGACATATCTGACCAATGATCAGACAATGCACTGCCTCCTATATGGTGCAAATTGGGGTCTATCAAGGCAAACACTGGTAACATTCGCAACAGACTGGGTCAGGCTCATGCTTTCACAAAGCGGCAATCTCTACTTTCAGGCTCTGGCTCTGTTGGCTGGGGCGATCATTGCCGCCCCGTTGTTCAAACGGCTCGGGCTTGGGACGGTGCTGGGTTATCTCGCGGCGGGCCTGCTGATCGGGCCGCTGGCGAATCTCATCACCGATGGCGAACAGGTCCTGCATTTTTCCGAACTGGGCGTGGTTTTCCTGCTGTTCGTGATCGGCCTTGAATTGAAACCCACGCGCCTGTGGAACATGCGCCATGCGATTTTCGGCCTCGGTGCGGCGCAGGTCATTGTTTCCGGTGCGGCATTGACCGGGCTCATCCTCGCCTTCCATCTCGTCAACTGGCAGGCGGCTCTGGTCATCGGCTTTGGCCTTGCCCTGTCGTCCACGGCGTTCGCCATGCAGATCCTGGAAGAGCGCGGCGAGACCAATATGCCGCACGGGCAGACATCCTTCGCCATCCTGCTGTTCCAGGATCTGGCGATCGTTCCCTTGCTGGCCATGATTCCCGTGCTTGCACCCGGTTCCGCCCAGCATCAGGCGGATCCGCTTGGTAAATTCCTCATCGCCATCGTCTGCATCGGCGCCATCGTTGCGGTGGGCCGCTATCTCCTCAATCCGCTGTTCCGGTTCATTGCCAATACCGGCGCGCGCGAGGTGATGATTGCCGCCGCCCTGTTCGTCGTGCTCGGCGCCGCACTCCTGATGCAGTTTGCCGGGCTGTCCATGGCCATGGGCGCGTTCATCGCCGGCGTCCTGCTGGCCGAATCGTCCTACCGGCACGAGCTGGAGGCGGACATCGAACCGTTCCGCGGTATTTTCCTCGGCCTGTTCTTCATGGCCGTCGGGCTGTCGATTGACCTCAAGGTCATCCTTGCCGACTGGGAGGCGATTCTTCTTGCGGTGCCCGTGTTCATGGCGGTGAAGGCGCTTGTCGTCTACATCCTCGCGCGGCTCTTCCGATGCAATCACAATGATGCGACCCGCATCGCGTTCTTCCTGCCGCAGGGCGGTGAGTTCGGCTTCGTCCTGTTCACCACGGCGGCGGCGGCCGGATTGCTCAGCACCTCGACGGCATCGGAGATGATCGCGGTGGTCACGCTGTCCATGGCCGTGATGCCGCTGTCGGTCGCCCTTGGCAACCGCTTCCTTGTCGACGCCCATGCGGAAGAACAGATCGACGAGGATTTCGACGGTGCTGCCGGTGCCGACGTGCTGATGATCGGCTTTTCCCGCTACGGGCAGATCGCAGCGCAGATCCTTTTGGCGGGCGGCACCAGCGTCACGCTGATCGATGCCTCGGCCGACCGCATCCGCGCCGCCTCGAAATTCGGCTTCCGCATCTATTTCGGCGATGGCACGCGCAAGGAAGTGCTGGAGGCAGCCGGTATCCGCCAGGCGAAAATCGTTGCCATCTGCACGCACAAGAAGGAGACCACCGACCGGATCGTCGAGCTCATCCAGTCGGAATATCCCGATATCAAGCTGTTCGTGCGGTCCTATGACCGGGGCCACACGCTGAAACTGCGCGCCCGCGGCGTGCAGTACGAATTGCGCGAGACCTTTGAATCAGGCTTGCTGTTCGGCCGCCGCACGCTTGAAGAGCTCGGAACCAGCGAAGATGTGGCCTACGAGATCATGGAAGACATCCGCCGCCGTGACGAGGATCGGCTGCACATCCAGGCGGCCGAAGGCCTGATGGCGGGCAATGACCTGTTGCTGACACGCCCGGTCACGCCGGAGCCGCTGATCAAGCCGACCCGCGAATCCAAGCGCATCGACACGGAAGAGATGCTTCCCGATCCCGAGCCGGCGGAGTGAGGTCGGTAAGACTACGGATTCAGATGAAACCCTGATCCTGATAAAAAGCGACGAACGTACACTCAGTCAGGTTCATTTATCATGGTGACATTCGCAATTGCAGCCGCCGACAAACCAAAACCCGCCCTGCATCGCGGGTTTTGGACAGGAAAGCGCAACCGTTTTGCCATGGCACTCCTGTGGTATGGCATGGCGGCGTTCGGAATAGGTTTCTGGTGGGCCGTCTATCTCGAGGTCCTGTCGTTCCTGTGAATGGACGCGGCCAACGGAACAGGCCACCTCTTGATTATAAGCCGCTATTCCTGTTCGGCATGTTCCGTATAGGCAATGGCGGCATCAACAGCGCGCTTTAATTCATCTTTGATACCGATCGACTCGTTCAGCACCTGTTCGACCCGTAGAAAATCCAGCACGCCAAACCGGGCAACGCTGGGCCGCAGGAAAATTGCCGGCGGATCGGTCCGCAACCGCGTGGCGATGATCGACTGCATCATCAACTGGCTTGCGCCGAACATCGCGTCAATCGACGACGGAAACTTGCGGCCGTCGCCTTCCGGGCCGCCGACCACATCGATACCGATGACGAACTGGGCCTTGTCCTTGAGATGATCGAAGGGCACCGGATTGTAGATGCCACCATCGATCAGCACACGGTCGTCACGGCGCACCGGACGGAACAGCGCCGGGATGGCCGCGGAAGCGGCTATGGCGTTGAAGAGATCGCCCTGATGGATGGGAATTTCCCGTTGACCGTAAAAATCCGTTGCGGTGACGCTGAGCGGAATGGGCAGTTCCTCGAACGTATCGGGTATCTGTTCCGGCAGGAATGTCTTGAGCAGCTTTTCAATATTGAACTGGCTGAAGCGGATGCCGCCGCCGAACATTTCGCCAAAGGTCGCCGGGCGCAGGCGCCAGAGCCGCGCGGCGATTTCGGCGCGCCGCGACAATGTTGCCACCGCATAGTCGCGTATGTCCCGGCCGGACATGCCCGCTGCCATGCCGGCACCCATGATGGCGCCGATGGAAGAACCGGAAATGGCGACCGGCCTGATGCCGAGTTCGTCCAGCGCCTCGATGACATTGATGTGCGCCAGTCCCCTCGCCCCGCCGCCGCCAAAAGCAACCGCAAAGCTTGGCGAACTGCTGACGACGCCGGTTCCCGCAGAACCGGAAACACTTTCGAGATCGCGTGCGCTCATGACATATCCCCGGCTGATCAGGATTGGGGCGGCCCGACGATCAGAATGGCCGGATCGGTTTCAAGCAGTTTCCGCGCCGCTGCCTTCACCTGATCCAATGTCACAGCATTGATCAGATCCGCGCGCTTGTCGATATAATCGCGGCCCAGATGCTCATCCTGCAGGCCGATCAGCGTGCTGGCGACGGCCGATGACGAATCCAGATTGTTGATGGCATAGGAGCCGACGAGATATTTCTTGGCCTCGACCAGTTCCTGCTCGGTCGGACCGTCCTTGGCCATGCGGGCAACCTCATCCTTGAGGATCTGCAGGGTTTCCCCGGATCGGTCGGAGCGGGTTGCCGTGGATATGGTCAGGGCGGCCATGTGATCCCTGCTGATGAGGGCGGAACCGGCGGAATAGGCAAGACCGCGCTTCTCGCGCACTTCGCTGTAAATTCTCGAGGAGAAGGTACCGCCGCCCAGAATGTGATTCATGATGTAGGCCGGGAAGAAATCCGCATCCTGGCGCCGCACGCCCGGATAAACCATGGAAATGGATGTCTGCGGCAGGGGATAATCGACGCGGGTTGTCTTGCCCAAGGCCAGCTTGGCATCGCCAATCGGATCAAGCAGGGCTTTGTCCGGCAGATCGCCAAACACCTTGTCGAGCAGCGGTCCCAGCTGTTCCGGACTGATTGCACCGACAACGCCGACAATAAGATGGTCACGGGCAAAGACCCGCTTGTGATAAGCGGCGAGATCATCGCGGGTGATCGATGCCAGGCTGGCTTCGGTGCCCTGCGACTGGCGGCCATAGGGATGATCGCCATACAGCGCTTCGGCGAACTTGCGGCCGGCGATGGTGTTAGGATCGCGCTCGGCGGCCTTGATGTTGGCAACCACCTGCTGGCGGATCCGGTCAATCGGCGCCTGATCGAAGCGCGGCTTATTGACGGCGAGCGCCAAGAGATCGACCGCTTCATCGCGCTTGTCGGCAAGCATGCGCATGGCGCCGGAAATACGGTCATCCTCGGCACTGAAAGCCATTTCAGCGCCGACATCGTCGAGCTTCTCCTGAAATGCATCGGAATCGAGATCGCCGGCACCCTCATCGAAAAGCCCGGTCATCAGATTGGCGAGGCCCTCCTTGCCCTTGGGGTTCTGCGCCGAACCGCCCTCAAAGGAAAACCGCAGGGCAATCAGCGGAACGAAATCATCCTGCACCAGCCAGGCGCGAATCCCCTTGGGAGAAACGACTTCCTTGATTTCCACCGCATAGACCGGTGCCACGGCGAGGATGACCAGCAGCAAGGCGGCGGCCATCCGCTTGAAAGCGGGTGTCAACATGCGGATCATTGGATGACTCCCTCGGTCTGTGGTTGCATCGGCGCGGTCTCACCCGTCGACGGTATCTTCTCGTCAGGCTTGCCGTTCTCCGGCATCAGGTAACTGGTCACCGAGCGCGAATCGACGAGATAGCGCTTGGCCACGTCCTGAATATCCTGAACCTTCACCGCCTGGATGCGATCCGGCCATTCCTGAATATCCTTGATCGTCTGACCGGTCGACAGCGTCGAGCCATAGATGCGGGCCATGCCCGCCTGGCTGTCACGGGCAAAGATAACGCTCTTCAGAAAGCGGTTGCGGGCTTTCTCCAGTTCATCTGATGTAATGCCGTCCTTGATGATGCGGGCAATCTGCGCATCCACGCCGGCTTCCACCTGCTGCAGGGAGGCCGAACCGCGCGGTGCGCCATAGACGGCAAACGTGCCGTCATCAAGCGCGCCGCCCTGGTAATAGACGCCGGCGCTGGCGGCCAATCCATCCTGCACGACCAGTGCCTGATAGACGCGGCTGCGCGTGGACCCGCCGAGGATTTCGCTCAGGAGATCAAGCGCCTCGGCTTCACCGGGCTTGGCATTGTTATAGGATGGCACCAGCCATATTTTCTGGAAGCTTGGCTGCGACACGCGCGGGTCGGCAAGGGATACGGTGCGCTTGGTGTTCTGTTCCGGTTCCTGTGGCCGCATGCGTTTGCCGGGTTCCGAACGGCGCGGCACCTTGCCATAAGTCTTTTCCGCCAGCGCCTTTACCGCCGCTGCATCGACATCGCCCGAGACAACCAGCGTCGCATTGTTTGGCGTGTAGAATTTTTCGTAGAAGGCGAGCGCATCCTTGAGGTTGAGCTGCTGCATCTCGTGCAACCAGCCGATCACCGGGAAGCGGTAGGGATGGTTCTGATAGAGCGTCGCGTTGACCTCTTCCGACAGCAGGGCGGCGGGATTGGTATCGGTGCGCGACCGGCGCTCTTCGAGCACCACGTCGCGCTCGGTCTTCACCACATCCTCGTTCAGGATGAGGTTTTCCATGCGGTCCGCCTCATAGGTCATGACCATTTCAAGCGCCTGCGGCGACACCTGCTGGAAGAAGGCGGTGTAATCATAGGAGGTGAACGCATTCTCGCGGCCGCCGATTTCAGCCACCTTGCGGGAGAATTCACCGGCCGGATAGGTCTTGGTGGCCTTGAACATCAGATGTTCGAAGAAATGCGCAATGCCCGACTTGCCCGGATCTTCGTCGGCTGATCCGACATGATACCAGAGCATATGGGTGACGACGGGCGCGCGATGGTCGGGTATCACCACCACTTCCAGACCATTGTCCAAACGGAAGGACGAGACACCGGCACTATCGGCCTTTTGGACCTCCGCGGTGAGCTGTGCCATCGTCTGGGCATGTGCGGGAAGAATGAAACCGGCGGTGGATACTGTTCCGGCCAAAACCAATGCCGCAATGGTACGGCTCACTATTTGCGACATCAATCTTCCTTCGCAATTCTGTTCAAAGCCGGAAGTTTTCCGGTCCGGTCGTTTGCTTAGCCGTTCAACGTGACAAATCGTATGATTGTTCCGCCGTAGTGGCGTTCTTCGGCCACCGAGAATCGCGAATCCAGGTTGATCACGGCCTCGGCTTCTTCTTCAAGCACGAGAAGTGTGTCGGGATTGAGCCAGCCGCCTTCAAGAGCGGATTTGAAGGCGAGTTCGCCCAGGCCCTTGCCATAGGGCGGGTCGGCAAAAACGAGATCGAACGGCTCGATCGTGCCGGCATCGCCGAGTTTGGCGGCATCGCGGCGGAAAATCTTGGTGTTTCCCAGCAAACCGAAAGCTTCGACATTGGTGCGGATCAGGCCGCGCCCTTCCGTCGACTCCTCGATGAAAACGCCATAGCGCGCGCCCCGCGATATGGCTTCAAGCCCCAGGGCGCCTGTTCCGGCGAAAAGATCCAGCACGCGGGTCGCTTCAAACTTTTCCGGATAATTGTGCACCAGAATGTTGAACAGGCTTTCCCGCGTCCGGTCCGTGGTCGGCCGGATGGCATTGGTATTCGGCGTCGCCAATGCCCGCCCGCGAAATTTGCCGCCGACAATCCGCATGAAGTCCACGCCTATGGCTTGGGCTTGCGTGGCGGACGGCCTGCGCCGCCGCCGGAACCGCCGCGCGGACCTTTGGGAGCACCTGATGGCGCACCACGCGGTGCCGCGCCTTTCGGCCCGCCATAGGGCCGGTCACCGGAGCGGCCATCCTGCCGGGTTGGGCGGCCGCTGGTGCCGTATGGACGTTCGGCGCGATTGGGGCGCTCGGACTGGAAGGACGGCTTGTCGCCAGCTGCTTCCCGCTCCTTCAGTTCGGCGCGTTCGCGCTTGCCCACCCGTGGCGGGCGCGGTGGACGCGGGCCATCGCGTGAACCTTCCGGCCGATCCGATCCGAAGGAACGCTTCGGGCGCTCGGCTCTGTCATCGTCGCCGCGGGGCGGGCGCGGGGAATAGCTGCGCGGCTTGTCGCCGCCCGCATAGGCACCGGCAGGACGCTCACGCTGCGGCCGGTCCCCCGCAGGGCGCGCGGAACCTTCCTCGAAACGGCGCGGCCGGTCCGTGCGCGGTGCATCGGAATGGCGGCGCTCGCCGCGCGGTTCTCCGGTCTTTGCCTTGGGTTTGCCAACCGGGCGTGCACCCGGCGCCATCCAGACATTGGCCGAACGGGCACGTGGAGGCGCGGCCTCTTCAGCCTTTGCGCCGCGCGCACCCTTGGGGCCTGCGGCATCGCGCGGCTTGCGGTCGTCCGCACGCGGTGCACGGGCCGGACGTTCGTCGCGGCCGCCGCGTGCGTCGCGCGAGGCTCCAGGCCGTTCGCTGCGATCGGTCGTCAGGCGCGACAGGCCTTCTTCGCGCCTTTCGTCCTTGGACTTGCGCGGGCCACGGCTTTTCGCCACCGGTGCACTCGATATCCATTCGGAGGAACGGCGCGCCGGACGATCGGCGGCAGCTGGCTGCTGTACCGCCTCGCCCTTCACCGCATCGTTGGAAAAGACATTGATGATCGGCGCATCGAAATCGGCACCGGATTCTTCGATCAGGCGCTCGCCAAGCTGGTCACGCAGGGTGCGGCCGTTCATTTCCCGCACCGAACCCTCCGGCAGATCGCCAAGCTGGAACGGGCCATAGGAAATGCGGATCAGGCGATTGACGGACAGGCCAAGCGCACCGAGCACATTCTTGACTTCGCGGTTCTTGCCCTCGCGCAAGCCCATCATGATCCAGACATTGGAGCCCTGCTCGCGTTCGAGCGTGGCTTCGATCGCGCCGTAGAACACGCCTTCGACGGCAATGCCGTCCTTCAGCGTATCGAGCTTTTCCTGGGTCACGCTGCCATGGGCACGCACGCGGTAGCGGCGCAGCCAGCCGGTGGACGGCAGTTCAAGCGCACGCGACAGGCCGCCATCATTGGTCAGCAGCAGAAGACCTTCGGTATTGATATCCAGGCGTCCGACGGAAAGGACACGCGGCATATCCTTCGGCAGGGATTCGAAAACCGTCTGGCGTCCTTCCGGATCGCGGTTGGTTGTCACCAGACCGGCCGGCTTGTGGTAGAGCCACAGGCGCGTGCGTTCTTTCTGCGGCAACGGCTTGCCGTCGACTTCGATGCGGTCTTCACGCTTGACATTGATCGCGGGGCTGGCAAGCACCTTGCCATTGACCGAGATACGGCCTGCAGCAATCATTGTCTCGGCTTCGCGGCGCGAGGCTATCCCTGCGCGGGCAAGGCGCTTGGCGATGCGCTCGCTGTCGTCGACCGGCGCTTCCTCATGCGATGATCTGCGCGGACCGCGCGTCGCGGGATCCCGCGCTCCGTCATCGAACTTGCGCGGAGCCGGACGGCCACCGCGGCCGCCATCGGCGCCCTTCTTGTCGAAGCTGCGCTTTTCAAAGGGACGTTTACCGCCCTTTCCGTCATCATTTGAACTGGTCATGGAATGTTTGCCTTTCAGCGGGGCTAACTACCAGCTATGACGGCAGCTTGCGAGTAAATTCTGGACCATGAGTGCAGCGTGAACCAAAAAACTGATCCTATGGGACCCATGGACCTTGCCTTGACCGAGGCGAAGGCAGCGGCAAAACGCGGCGAAGTGCCCGTCGGTGCTGTTCTGGTGAAGGACGGCGTGGTTGTGGCCCAGGCCGGAAACCGTACCCGGGAACGCAATGATCCCACCGCCCATGCGGAGATTCTGGTCATCCGGCAGGGCTGCGAAGCGCTGAACGATGAGCGTCTGACGGGTTGCGATCTCTATGTCACGCTCGAGCCGTGCACGATGTGCGCTGCCGCCATTTCCTTCGCCCGTATCCGGCGATTGTACTACGGGGCGCAGGACATCAAGGGCGGCGGCGTGGAAAACGGCGCGCGATTTTTTGCCCAGCCCACCTGCCACCACGCGCCGGAGGTCTATTCCGGCTTCCGCGAGCAGGAAGCCGAAACCATCCTCAAGGAATTCTTCCGCGCAAAACGGCTTTAGAGCCTTTTCTGCTTAAATAGAACCCGTTCTGTTTCCCGGATGGCGAGACAATCCACTAGGAAGGTAGCAAGACCGATGTTTACCCATCGGACGAAGCTGCCTGACAAAGTGGGTGTCCGCCAGCCGGAAACCCGAAGGGCCGGGTGAATTTGGCCCAATCCCATCGGGCTTCGGCTTCGCCCGATGGAAAGACATCGGTCTCGCCTAACCCCTCGACCTTGAACCAAATTCCCTCCGGCAGAACGATTCTATTTAAGCAGGAAAGGCTCTAATTATCGGCGCGTATCCGGGCGGTAAAGTCTTCCGCCTTGTCGGCATCCATGGCGCGCTGGTTGATCGAAGCCGCCTCGATCTCCGCTTCGAGCGGCCTGCTCCGGTCAATGGCGCCCAGATCATAGAGATAACCGGGCAGGTAACCGGAAAGGACGACGCGGTAGTCCAGCGGCACTCCGGGGGTGATTGCACGGATCATGTCAAAGATCACCGTCGTGCAATTGGCCGTCACCGTATTGTAGAATTGCGCCTGCTTGGACAGCCGGTTGCCGGTGTCGAGGTAGGACAGAAACAGCGCCTGCCGCATTTCCGGCGTCAGGTTGACCCGATACCGATACACATCCTCCTTGCGGATATTGCTGCGCAACCGGATGATGTCGCGCTCGTCGGCGGCGATCATCGCCAGTTCGAACTGTTTGAAAAAGCCGCCGATTTCCGAGAACTGCTCGTGCCGCTTCTTGCGGATCTCGGCCGAGAAAACCACCTGATCACCATTGTTGAAACCGAAACTCACCAGCGTATGCGCAATGGCCGGGCTCGACCAGTACGACAGAAACACATCCACCGAAGCCAGATTTTCCAGATCATAGGATCGGACTTCCCAGCGCGGCGTGTAATCCGTCTGGCTGCGCCATTCGAAATTGCGGACATTGGCCAGCGTCACATGATTGCCGACCAGTGTTCCCGTAACGGTCTGCGCCACATCATCCGCCCAGATGCGATTGAGCGACGGAGTTATGGTGCTCCACCAGAACAGGAGGGCCGCCATGACCGGAATGAGCACAATCAGGGCGCGCCGCACCCGCCCCGTTACCTCGAGCCAAAGAACCACAAGCCCGATCAGGCCCCAGACAATTACACCGCCGGTCACACCGGGCAGGTCCAGAGGAAGTTGATACCAGAGCGCAAATCCGCCCCAGAAAAAACCGAAGGCTGTCAGGAGAATGAGAATAATCAATCCGGGAAGACGCAAAAGACGCAAGATCGGTGGCCCTCAACTGACAAGCTGTGACGCAATAGTCTCGGTACATCAAGGCAAAGGCAAGACGCTTTCTGACGTCCAAAAAAGAAAGGCTCCCTGAGGGAGCCTTTCACGTGTCATGCAGCGGTTCAAATTCCGGTGGCATCAATTCCAGGGAATGAGGTTCTTGAAGCTGAAACCCTTGTCCTTGCGGGCAGCGGCCTTGCGGTCGCGTTCCTTCTTGGCTTCGTCTTCGCCAAGCTCATCGGCAGCGGCTGTCGGCGCCGGGGCACGATAGGCCAGCGGCGGTTCGCTCAGATAACGCCGCGTGGTCGCCGAGCCGGCGGTCGAAGCAAGGCGGCGGGCGCGGAATTCCGCAGACTGCTTGCTTGCCGTGCTCACGCCCGAGGGCGGCGGGTTTCTGTCGTTGTAGACGCCGTGCTCGCCATTATCGACAGCCCTTGTTGCGGGCGGCGTGTCATTTTCAATTTGCGGCACATAGTTGGGATTGTTCTGATTGGCCGTAGCGTCGTCACGCAAACGCTTGCGCCGCTGTTCCGGTGATTCCGGCCACTTCGCACCGTTCGCGGCGACGGCATTTTCCTGCGGCGCCGGCAACTGGCCTGGCTTGCCAGCGACAGGGCGAACGAGATCCGGACGCGGATTATAGGTTATCGGGTCTTTTTTCTTGGGTCCGAACGAAGCGATATTGGAAACATCGTCCAGCAACTGGCTGCCAGATGTCTTGTTGGTGCCATAGGTTGGTGACGACATGCACCCGGCCAGCGTCAAGGACGCCAGCATTGCACCAAGAACCGTAATACGTCCGTTCAAATCCATACTCGCCACTTTCGCCTCAAGCTCATATTGCCGACTCCGCCGAGTCAATATGCTTGATCAATGCCCTGCCTGTTAAATCAGGCAACTCAATGGCAAGCCTTTTACATGAGGCCCGTCCCAATAAGCAAGCCGAAGCAACCTATTGTTAAGCAAAATGCGGATCATCCAGAGAATGATCCGCATTTATACACTTAAATGGCGAGTTTGCCGAGTTTTGCCAGTTCATGCAGTGCCGCCGCATCGCGGGCCGAGACATCCGGGTAGGCCGGATCGGAGCCGACATCATGGGTATAACGCCATGAACGGGCACATTTTGTACCCGATGCGCGCTCGGGAACAACCGCCACGCCCTTCACGTCCTCGGCAATGAACGCCCCGGCCGGAGCGGCTTCGTTCCTGATCGTGATGGCGCTGGTGATGCAGATTTCAGCCATATCGAGATCGGAAACGGCAGCGAACAATTCCGGATCGGCGACAAAGACCACCGGCGCAGCCTCAAGCGACGAACCGATGCGCTTGTCGGCCCGCTCCAGCTCCAGCGCGCCGGTGACGGCACGCCGGACATCGCGCACCTTGCGCCACTTCTCGGCCAGGGCTTCGTTCTTCCATTCGGCCGGCGTCGCGCGGAACTGCTCGAGATGAACCGAGACGGCGGCGGGATACTGGTCGAGCCAGGCTTCCTCCGTGGTGAACGGCAGCATGGGCGCAAGCCAGGTCACCAGACGGTCGAACAGGTGACGCACAACCTGCAGGGACGCACGGCGCTTGATGCTGGACGGCGCATCGCAATACAGCGCATCCTTGCGGATATCGAAGTAGAACGCTGACAATTCAACGTTCATGAAATCGATGAGGGAACGCGTGATGCGCTTGAATTCGAAGGCATCATAGCTCGAGCGGACCACCTCATCGAGCTCGGTGAGACGGTGCAGCATCAGCTTTTCCAGTTCCGGCATATCAGCATAGGCGATTTCATCCCCGGCATCGTGGGCCAGGGTGCCAAGCATCCAGCGGATGGTGTTGCGCAGCTTGCGATAGGAATCGATGTTCGTCTGGATGATGTTCTTGCCCAGACGCTGGTCTTCCCAATAATCCGTGGTCATGACCCACAGGCGCAGGATATCGGCGCCGGAATCCTTGATCACATCCTGCGGCGTGACCGTATTGCCGAGCGACTTCGACATTTTGCGCCCCTCCTCGTCCATGGTGAAACCATGGGTGACGAGAGTGTTGTAGGGCGCACGGCCACGGGTACCGCAGCTTTCCAGCAGCGACGAATGGAACCAGCCGCGATGCTGGTCGGAGCCTTCCAGATAGACATCGGCAGGCCATTTCAGGTCAGGGCGGTCTTCCAGCGTGAAGACATGAGTCGAGCCGGAATCAAACCAGACATCGAGAATGTCGCGCACCTGCACCCACGGCTCGTTTGCCTTTTCGCCAAGGAAACGCGCGCGCGCGCCTTCGGCAAACCAGGCATCGGCGCCTTCCTGCTCGAATGCTTCGAGAATACGGGCATTGACCGCATCGTCCTTGAGCACGTTGCCATTCTCATCGGCAAACACGCAGATCGGCACACCCCAGGCGCGCTGGCGCGACAGGACCCAATCCGGACGGTCTTCGATCATGGCACGCAGCCGGTTCTGGCCGCCGGCGGGTACGAAACGGGTCTCGTCGATCGCCGCCAGGGCGCGCGAACGCAATGTGGTCAGATCGCCCAGATCCTTGTCCATATAGACGAACCATTGCGGCGTGTTGCGGAAGATGACCGGCTTCTTCGAACGCCACGAATGCGGATACGAGTGCTTCAGCCGGCCGCGGGCAAACAGCGCACTGCGCGCGATAAGCTCCTCGATGACGGCCTTGTTGGCATCGCCCTTCTTGCCGTTGTCGTCGATGACACGCGCGGCGCCGCCTTCGCGGTCCGGCCCAAAACCCGGAGCGTCCTTGGTATAGAAACCGGCATCATCAACGGTGAACGGGATAGCCGGAGAAATACCCTTCGCCTCGAGTTCACGCGCAGCAGCGGTCCAGGCGTCAAAGTCCTCGCGGCCGTGGCTTGGGGCGGTATGCACGAAACCCGTACCGGCATCGTCGGTGACGTGATCACCGGCAACCAGCGGAACCACAAATTCATAGCCGCCGCCCAGCCCCTTGAAAGGATGCGCTAAGGTCATGGTTGCAAACTCGTCGGCCGCAACGGTCTTGATCCGCTTGAAGGTCAGCTTGGCCTTGGCCGCGGATTCCTCCGCAAGCGCGTCGGCGAAGATCAGCCTTTCGCCCGGCCGGGGTCCAAAATCATTTTCAGCGGTTTCGACCTCGTAAAGCCCATAGGCAATGCGCGGGGAATAGCTGACCGCACGGTTTCCCGGGATGGTCCATGGTGTCGTGGTCCAGATCACCACATGCGCCGCGGCAAGATCGCCCGCGCCACTTGCGACCGGGAATTTCACCCAGATGGTGTCGCTTTCATAGTCCTGATACTCGACCTCGGCTTCCGCCAGCGCCGTGCGCTCGACCACCGACCACATCACCGGCTTCGAACCGCGATAGAGCTGGCCTGACATGGCGAACTTGAGCAATTCCCCGGCGATGCGGCGTTCCGCATGGAAAGCCATCGTCGTATAGGGATTGTCGAAATCACCCTCGATGCCGAGGCGCTTGAATTCGGCGGACTGGATCTTGATCCAATTGGCGGCGAACTCACGGCACTCCTTGCGGAATTCGTTGATCGGCACGTCGTCCTTGTCCTTGCCCTTGGCGCGGTACTGTTCCTCGATCTTCCATTCGATCGGCAGACCGTGGCAATCCCAGCCGGGAACATAATTGGAATCGAAACCGCGCATCTGGAACGAGCGGGTGATGACGTCCTTGAGGATCTTGTTCAGCGCATGGCCGATATGGATATTGCCATTGGCATAGGGAGGACCGTCATGCAGCACATAGAGCGGGCGCCCCTTCCCGTCTTCGCGCAATTTCCTGTAGAGATTCATCTCGCCCCAGCGCTTGACGAATTCCGGCTCCTTGGCGGGCAGGCCGGCGCGCATCGGAAAATCTGTCTGCGGCAGATAAAGTGTTTTCGAATAGTCGAGTGGGTTGGCGGTGTCGGTCATTTTTCCAGCTTGTGAACAGGCCCGCGCGTGATCGCAGCAGGCAAAGATGTGACGAAAATCAAAAAAGAGCGCAATGGCGCATCCGGAAAACCCGGACCTTCCGCACCCGCAAGCCTAGGCTTCAGGCAAACCGGAAGGCCGGGCCAGTAATTCGTGGTGTCTGAAGCGGTATGGACTGTGCAAGGGTCCAGGAAACAGTTTTCATGAGCGCGCTTTTAGCAATCACTGCTTCCAGAATAAAGGGGCTGACGCAATAAACTTCGCGTCAGCCCGATATATCGGTCAAAGCGCGAAGTCGAAGCGGTAGGTTGCCTGCAGGCCGAAGGTCGCCTGATTGGCCGACCCGCGCTCCTTGACGATGCTGGAATCGGCCGCCGGTCCCATCAGGCGGCTATACTCCGCATAGGCACTGGTTTCGATCTTGTCCGTCGCCTTCCAGGTGATCTGGCCGCCGAGACCAAGCGATTTGAGACCGCCGCCATCGGGACGGTAGGTCGACAGGCCGGATGCAGCCGCTTCCGTCGGGTTCACCCCGTAATACTGCTTGAAATAATCCCGCGACGCCACGGTGGCGCGCGGCCCGGCCGAAACGCGCACGGTCGGCGTCAGGTCCTTGAAGGCATCGACGGCAAAGTCGGCAACGACGCCGTCATGCGAACCGATACCGCGACGCACCTCGACACGGCCGCGAACATTGTCCGTTGGATAGAATTCGGCGAAGCCGCCCACTTCGACACCCCAATCGACATCATGCACGCCCTTGAGATTCGCGTCGCCGCTGTCGCGGCCGGTGATCAGCTTGCCGGTGATACCGGTGCGGAACACGCCCGTATCGATCAGGCCGATCGACGCATTGTCATTGAGGGAGCTGAAACGGGCGGCGGCTCCGGCACGGCCCAGCGAGATAACCGGCGCGGCCCGCAGAAGATAGTCTTTGGCGCCTTCATAGCGCGGAGCGATGAAGCCCTTGGCGCCGAGGGTCAGGTACCAGTCGCCCGACCACCAATGCTGGCGGGGCGCAGCCACCGTCTGGTTCTGCTGGCCTTCGTAATAATAATCATCGGCAGAGCCCGGGACGGCACCGGCAAGTATAAGGGCGCCCGAAAGAGCGGCGACGAGACGAACATGCATGAAATCACTCCAAAATTTCGCCTGGGAGGGCGGCAGATTTGAGAATGACGCTAGCGAAGGATAGATAAAATTGGATTTATTCTTATGGTAAACAATTTACCGTTTCATCGAAAATTAATCGTGTCGTCCAGAGCGGATAACGGTTTCACTCCCTGCAACAGAGCACGCGCTTCTTCCTCGTCGCGCCTGATCTGCTGCATCATCGGCTCAAGCCCGTCGAACTTTTCCTCGCCGCGCAAATAGCCGAAGAACGAAACCGCGCAGATTTCGTCGTAGAGATTGCCGGTGAAATCGAAGACATAGGTTTCGAGCAGCGGCGCGCCGTCGGTATCCACGGTCGGCCTGCGGCCAAAGCTGGCCACACCGTCATGGAGCGTGCCGTCCGCACGGCGAAAACGCACGGCATAAATGCCTTCCTGCAGATGCGTCTCGGGTGGCAGCACCATATTGGCCGTGGGGAAGCCAATCGTGCGGCCAAGCTGCTTGCCATGTACCACTTCCGCGCGAATCCGGTGGCGGTACCCCAAAAGCCCCGAGGCTTCGACAATGTCGCCCGCACCCAGAAGTTCGCGAATGCGGCTGGATGAAATGGCCTGCCCGCCCTCGTCGCGGAACGCATCGACGAGCGTGACCTGAAAGCCGCGCTTTTCCCCGGCATCCATGAGAAAGGCCGGACCGCCCTGGCGGCCCTTGCCGAAGTGGAAGTCAAACCCCGCCACGATGCGGCTCGCTCCAAGACCGGCAACAAGAATCTCGTCCACGAACACATCGGCCGTAAGCTGTGAGAAATCCCGGGTGAAATGGCATTCCACCACCGCATCGAAACCGAGGGCTTCCAGGATGGAAGCTTTTTCCGCCGCGGGTGTCAGCCGGTCGACCGGCTGATCGGGCACGAAGACGCTGCGCGGATGCGGCTCGAAGGTCAGAACCAGCGAAGGCTTTCCGGCGGTGTTAGCGGCATCAAGCGCCCGCCCCAGAACAGCCTGATGGCCGCGATGCACACCGTCAAAATTACCGATCGCCACCACGGCGCCCTTCAGATGCTGCGGCAGATGCGAAGGGTCGGTCAGGCGTAGAATCGGCATGGTGCGTGTACCTCAGGCGAGAGCCGGCATGGTGGCAACGGGGTTGCTGCCGTGCTTCTTGAGAAAGGCGAGCAGCTTTTCCAGATCAAATATGCCGCCTCTCACATAATCGCCGGCGTGAATGCCGCCGGAAATATAGAGCACATCGATTCCGAAGAGATCGGCGCCCTTCACATCCGTCAGCATGCCGTCACCAATGGCGAGCACGCGCGCAAGGTCGACAGGCCCGCCGCGCACGGCCTCCGCCGCGGCAATGGCCGCTTCGTAAATGGGGCGATGCGGCTTTCCGGCAATGAGCGTGCGCCCGCCCAACTGGCCATAATCGCGCGCGAGGGCACCTGCACACCAGATCAGCCGGTCGCCACGCTCGACGACGATGTCGGGATTGGCGCAGATGAACGGCAGGTTGCGCGAGCGAAAGCGCGTGAGCATGTCGGCATAGTCGTCCGGACCTTCGGCATCATCATCGAAAAAGCCGGTGCAGACCACGACATCCGCTTCCCGCTCTTCGGTCAGCTCGACATCAAGCCCTTCATACAACGTTTCATCGCGTTCCGGCCCCAGATGGAACACGCGGCGCGGCGCGTTGCGGATCAGGTCGCGCGTGACATCGCCCGATGTGACGATGCGGTCATAGGCGGCGTCGGGTACACCGAGCATCTTGATCTGCTGGGCCACACCTGCGAAGGGCCGCGGCGCATTGGTGATCAGGATCACCGTCTGCCCGGCTTCCCGCGCCCGCTGCAAGGCGCTTGATGCGGCGGCGAAGGAATCAACACCATTGTGCAGAACACCCCAGACATCACACAGGAGAACATCATATCGGTCTCTGAGCGCATCGAGACGCTGCAAATGTACCATGTCGGTCATGCCGATCCTTTCAGATTGCCGGAGCGAATAAGATGGCATCGCTTAGCCGATAGCGGCAATCGTGTCACCTGTGATTGTCGCTTCTGGCTCTTCAGTTCATCTGGAATGTGGCAGAACAATCGTGCGTGGTTCGACAAGCTCACCATGAGGGAGGTGATTTGATTGCAGCCCACAAACTTCCCTCATGGTGAGCTTGTCGAACCACGAACCCCTGGTAATCACGCTGCAGCCTTGACGTAGCCGCGGCTGGCCAGCCGGTCACCGCATTCACCGAGCACATCGACCAGCGTCTTGAGGCGCCACCCCTCCTCCGTCAGGCTGTATTCGACACGCACCGGAACCTGCGGAATGATCGTGCGGGTCACGTAGCCGGCCTCTTCGAGGGCGCGCAGGTCGAGGGTGAGCATGCGCTGCGAAATCTTCGGCATGTCACGGCGCAGCTCGCTGAAACGCTTCGTTCCCTCCAGCAGATAGTAGATAAGCAGGATGCGCCAGCGCCCGCCCAGCACCAGCATGGCATTTTCGACGGGGCATTTGGAAACCAGGTCTTTGATGACGCCCATTCCATCTGACTGTTGGTATAAAATTTGTACCAACATGACATTTTTGTGCCTTCTTTACAATAGTTACCGATATCGCCATCTTGGATTTCACCGCGGTATGACATTCAAAAAATGAGGAAATGAAAATGGAACCCGTATTGTTTTATGGCGTGCCGCATGGCTGCTCGTTCGGTTCAATCGTCGCGCTGGAATGGCTCGGCCAACCCTATCGTCTTGCCCGTATCGACATGCTGGCCAAGTCGAAGAGCGCAATCTATGGCCGCGTCAACAGCATGCACCAGACACCGACGCTGCTTCTGGAAAACGGCAGGAGCCTGCGCGAAAGCTTTGCCATTCTCCACAACATCGCCGCACGCGATCTCGGGAAGCAGCTGGGGTTTGCCCAGGGCACCGAGGCGCATGACAGGCTCAACCAGATGCTGGCCTATCTGCACACCAGCTTTCACTCGGCCTTTTCGTCGGCCTGGACCGCCTACAAGCTGAAAGAGGGCGATCCGGCGATCAAAATACTGCGCGACCTGGCGCGGGAGAAGGCCGCCTCCGGCTATGCCTATCTGCAATCCCATCTGCTGGGGCGGGATTGGCTTGTCGGCGCCAACAGGACGATTGCCGACGCCTACATGATCGGCATCGCCCGCTGGGGCGAGGATCTCGGTCTCTTCGACCTCAAAATGGAGTATCCCAGCCTTCATGCCTATCTGCAGAAGCTGGAAGCCGACAAGGCCGTGATTTTTGCCCATGCCATCGAGGATGAAACCCCGGCTGTCACCAGCGGCCAGTTTCTCGGCCATATCACATTGGATGAGGCTGGAACGCGGCTGGCCGCCTGATCGCGCCAATGACGATCCGCCGGGAGCCCTTCCGGCGGATCGAACACACTGCCGTTCGGACCCGCTGCGATTGACATACAATATATGAACATGTATTCATATGTTGTATGTCATCAACGGGACGAGCCGGAACAATGTCGCAGTCGCACGCAGGGCACGACCATGGCCCCAAAATAACCAACGACAATCAGCGCAAGGTGCTGATCGCCTTCGTCATCACGTTCTCCTATATGATCATCGAGGTGATCGGCGGCGTAATGTCCGGTTCGCTGGCGCTGATTGCCGATGCGGGACACATGCTGACGGATGCAGGCGCACTCGCCCTGTCCTATGCCGCGTTCCGCTTTGGCCAGCGCGCGGCAGACCAAAGCCGCACCTATGGCTATCTGCGCTTCGAGGTTATTGCCGGCCTCATCAATGCCATCGCGCTCTTTGCCATTGTCGTCTGGATCGCCATCGAAGCGATCAACCGCTTCCGCTCACCCGGTGAAATTCTGGCGGGCCCCATGTTCCTCGTGGCCGTCGTCGGGTTGCTCATCAACATGCTGGTGTTCTGGATCCTGACCCGCGGCGACAAGGAACATGTGAACATCAAGGGCGCCGTCCTGCACGTCATGGGCGACCTTCTCGGCTCCGTCGGCGCCATCAGCGCAGCCATCGTTATCTATTTTACCGGCTGGACGCCCATCGACCCGATTCTCTCCATCCTGGTTTCCGTGCTGATCCTGCGCAGCGCCTGGGCCCTGCTGCGCAACGCGCTGCACATCCTGCTGGAAGGCGCGCCTGAAAATGCCAAACCGCAAGAAATCCAGACATATCTCATGGGAGCGGTTGCAGGGCTTGCCGCCGTCAGGCACGTGCATGTCTGGCTGATCACGTCAGGCAAGGCGCTTGCCACGCTGCATGTCCAGCCGAAGGACGGCACCGACCCGCGCCATCTTGTGAAGACTGTCGAGGCGGAGCTCGCCAAACGCTTCGACATCCAGCATGCCACCATCGCCATCGATTGGCCGGATATGCCGCATGACGAAGGCGAAATCGGGCTACAGCCGGCATCCGCCTCGGGAGATCACGAGACGGACGGCAAGCACACAAGCCACGATCACAGCCACGCGGGACACAAGCATTGACAGCCATGACAATGCCAACGGAATCTGACACCGCAAGCCTGGCTGAAACCTTCAAACTCCTCGGCGATCCGACCCGCCTGCGCATTCTGTTCTATTGCCTCGATGCGCCGCGATCCGTCGGCGATATCGCGGAAAGCCTTCACCTGTCGCAATCGCTGGTCAGCCATCACTTGCGCCTGTTGCGCAGCGCCCGCCTCGTGCGCGGCGACCGGCGTGCCAGGCAAATCTTCTATGCGCTTTCCGATGCGCATGTCAGCGGCATGCTGATGGATATGGCCCACCACGTGCGCGAGGACGGTTGAAGGTTCCTGACATAAACCGTCAGGGTTGTCGTATTCACTGCAAAGATTTTGCACTAGTCTGACCGGATTGTTCCTCCGCAAGCCTGTTTTCGCCCCATGCAATTCATCACACTGCTTCGCCGACGCTCCATCGGTTTGCTCTGGTCCGGCCTTGCTTTATCCGCCATCGGCGACCAGCTCTACACGGTCGCGCTGAGCTGGATTGCCGTTGATATATTCGGCCCGGCCGCCGGTTACATCGCCGCGGTCAAATCGGCGATCATCCTTGCCGTCCTGTTCCTGGGCGGCGCCATGTCGGATCGCTGGGACCGCCGCCGCACGATGATCGGCGCCGACCTTTGCCGCTGCGCGGTCCTGGTGCTCGTGGTTCTCGTCTGGATGATCGAAGGACAACCGGACGCCTGGGTGCTTGCCTTGGCCGTCGCGGTTCTTGCCGCCGGTGAAGCCCTGTTCCTGCCAGCGCTGCAGACCATTCTGCCGCAGCTGATCGCCAATGAACCGGGCCTGCTGGCCGGCACCAATGCGTTGCTCGATGCGACGAACCGGCTGGCGCGATTGCTTGGTCCCGGACTGATTGCATTGGCTGGCGCGATCATTTCCCCCATTCATTTCTTCACCGCCAATGCCCTGAGCTTCCTGCTTTCAGCGGCAGCGATCATGGCATTGCCTTTGTCTTCGACACCGGTCGCGCCGCCCGTGAACCAGCAGAAAAAACACCCGCTCGCCAGCCTGTCCTATGGTTATCGCGCCATGCACAGGCAACCGCTGCTCGGCTTCCTGCTCGACAGCAATGCTTTCATCGGCGGTGCATGGTATGTGGCCTTCTTCCTCGCTGTTCCCCTCATCATTTCCAGCCAGTTCGATGCGTCGCTGACAACCGGTTTCGGGCTCTACGGTCTGGTGATCGCGGCATTCGGGGTGAGCAATCTCATCGCCAATCTCATTGTCGGCAACCGTCCCATGCCGGAACATCCGGCGCGGATGATCCATCTCGGCGTGTGTACAACCGGCACAGGTATCCTGCTGATGGCGCTGGCCGCCCTTGCACCCATGCCTGTGCACTGGCGTCTCATCGGCTTTGTCATCGCTTCGGGAGTGTCGGGTTTCGGCGGCCCCTTCAAGGACGTCGCCTTTGCAACCCTGCGCCAGACCCTGCTGCCGTCAGCCGATATCGCACCGGCCACACGCATCTATATCGTGACCTCCCATGCCGGCATGCTCTTTGGCATGCTCGTTGCCCCGATGATGAGCAGCCGCGTCAGCGCCGGCGATCTCCTCCTCATCTGCGGCGGCACCTATCTCGCGGTGGCCATCATTGGCTGGCTGCGGTTTGCGCGATAACGCGATAGCGGGCAGAGCATGGACGCCCTGCCCGCCGCGGTTGTTTAAAAGCCGGTCAGGACAATCTTGCCGCGGGCTCGCCCGCTTTCAATAAGCGCATGGGCCTTCTTCAGATTGGCCGCGGAAATCGGGCCGAGATCGTCGGCAAGGGTGGTGCGCAGCGTGCCGGCATCCACGAGTTCCGCCACCCTGTTGAGCAGCTTGCGCTGCTCCTCGATATCGGCGGTATCGTAACGCGAGCGGGTGAACATCACCTCCCAATGGATGGAAACGCTTTTCCATTTGAACGGCATGATATCGTAGCTTTTCGGATCATCGATCAGGCCGAACCGGCCCTGCGGCGCAATCAGTGCCGCAATCTCCGTGCGATGCGTATCGGAGTTTGTCGTCGCAAAGACAAAGGCGGGTGCGCCGAGACCGAGCGCTTCCACCTGCGCGGCGAGCGGCTTTGAATGATCGATGACATGGTGTGCGCCCAGTTCCTCCACCCATTGGCGGGTTTCCGGGCGCGAGGCCGTGGCGATCACCGTCAGGTTGGTCAGTTTGCGCGCAAGCTGCACGGCAATCGAACCGACCCCACCGGCACCGCCGACAATCAGAATGGCGTTGGCTGCGCCAACCACCGGAATGTCGATGTGGAGCCGGTGAAACAGCATTTCCCATGCGGTAATCGACGTCAGCGGCAGGGCAGCCGCGGCGCTGAAATCGAGGGACTTCGGCTTCGTGCCAACGATGCGCTCATCGACAAGATGATACTCGGCATTGGTTCCCGGGCGATCCACCGCTCCCGCATAGAACACCTCGTCCCCAACCTTGAAGTGCCGGACATCCGGCCCCACCGCTGTAACGATACCGGCCGCATCCCAGCCGAGAACTCTCGGCTGGCCCGCTTCCGGCTTTGCACCTGCGCGGATTTTCGTATCGACGGGATTGACCGATATGGCTTTCACTTCGACCAGAAGGTCGCGCCCCTGCGCTTCGGGCTTGGGCAGATCGATATCGACGAGTGAGGTTTCCCCAGTGATTGGCTGCGGTTCATAATAGGCGACGGCGCGCATAGGCATTCTCCAGATAAGTTGACGCTGTTCAAATGCGCGCTATGTTCGAACAGTGCAAGAATGCACATAAATTGCATATAGTGTCATAAAGGATACCGTGATGCCGCGCATCCGCCATACGAATTTTGATTGCGCACCGGGTTGTCCGGTGGAAGGAACGCTCAATCTCATCGGCGGCAAATGGAAGGGTATGATCCTTTTTCACCTGATGTCCGGTACGCTGCGCTTCAACGAAATCCGCCGTCACCTGAACAGCGTTACCCAGCGCATGCTGACCAACCAGCTGCGCGAGCTGGAGGCCGACGGCTTCATCACACGCAAGGTCTATGCACAGGTACCACCCAAGGTGGAATACTCCCTGACGGAACATGGCCGCAGCCTGGAGCCGATCATATCGGCCCTCAAGGTCTGGGGAGATACCCATCTGCGTTCCGAAGCGGCAAAGGCTGCAACGGTGCGGTCGCGGGCCGCATAGCCGCAGACGCGTCATCATTGGTTCACAATTGCATGGGATGATTTTGCGTGGCTGAAGACGCGCCGGCGTGCATTGCTTTTCAGTCATTCGCCGAAAATTCGGCAAACCTCTCCCTTGACTCTTCCATGGCTGCCCACTATTTCCGAGCCCAGTTAGCACTCGTCACTTGTGAGTGCTAATAACGCGGACGATCACTCGTTCGCTTCACCGTTTTGACACCAACATCAAGGGTTCTAACCATGGCCAAGACCAAGTTCCGCCCGCTTCACGATCGCGTCGTCGTACGCCGTATCGAATCCGAAGCAAAGACTGCAGGCGGCATCATCATTCCGGATACTGCCAAGGAAAAGCCACAGGAAGGCGAAATCGTCTCCGTCGGTACCGGCGCTCGTGACGAAGCCGGCAAGCTCATCCCGCTCGATGTCAAGGCAGGCGATCATGTCCTGTTCGGCAAGTGGTCGGGCACGGAAGTCAAGATCGGCGGCGAAGATCTGCTGATCATGAAAGAATCCGACATTCTGGGCATCCTCGGCTAATCAGCCGGTTTTCCCTTTAATCAACGAATTTCGATCAAACCGGGTTCAATCCCAGGAGAGATAAAATGGCTGCCAAAGAAGTAAAATTCGGCCGCGACGCGCGTGAGCGCATGCTGCGCGGTGTCAATATCCTTGCGGACGCTGTCAAGGTAACGCTCGGCCCGAAAGGCCGCAACGTCGTTATCGACAAGTCCTTCGGCGCTCCGCGCATCACCAAGGACGGCGTAACCGTTGCCAAGGAAATCGAACTTGAAGACAAGTTCGAAAACATGGGCGCACAGATGGTCCGTGAAGTCGCTTCGAAGACGAACGACATTGCCGGTGACGGCACCACGACTGCGACTGTTCTGGCCCAGGCTATCGTTCAGGAAGGCGGCAAGGCTGTTGCTGCCGGCATGAACCCGATGGACCTGAAGCGCGGCATCGATCTTGCTGTTGCAGAAGTCGTCAAGCAGCTCGGCAAGAGCGCCAAGAAGATCAAGACTTCCGAAGAAGTTGCGCAGGTTGGCACGATCTCTGCCAATGGCGAGACCGAAATCGGTGAAATGATTGCCAAGGCAATGCAGAAGGTCGGCAACGAGGGTGTTATCACCGTCGAAGAAGCCAAGACCGCTGACACCGAACTCGAAGTCGTCGAAGGCATGCAGTTCGACCGCGGCTACCTCAGCCCATACTTCGTCACTAACCCTGAAAAGATGGTTGCTGACCTCGAAGACGCCTACATCCTTCTGCACGAGAAGAAGCTCTCGAACCTCCAGGCTCTCCTGCCGGTTCTCGAAGCTGTCGTCCAGACTTCCAAGCCACTCGTCATCATCTCTGAAGATGTCGAAGGCGAAGCTCTTGCAACGCTCGTTGTCAACAAGCTGCGCGGCGGCCTGAAGATTGCTGCTGTCAAGGCTCCTGGCTTCGGCGATCGCCGCAAGGCCATGCTGGAAGACATCGCGATCCTCACCGGTGGTCAGGTTATTTCCGAAGATCTCGGCATCAAGCTCGAAAGCGTTACGCTCGACATGCTCGGCCGCGCCAAGAAGGTGTCGATCACCAAGGAAAACACCACGATCGTTGACGGTCATGGCAAGAAGGGCGAAATCAACGCCCGCGTCGGCCAGATCAAGCAGCAGATCGACGAAACCACGTCCGACTACGACCGTGAGAAGCTGCAGGAACGTCTTGCCAAGCTCGCTGGCGGTGTTGCCGTTATCCGCGTTGGCGGCGCAACGGAAGTTGAAGTGAAGGAAAAGAAGGACCGCGTCGACGACGCTCTCAACGCAACACGTGCTGCTGTTGAAGAAGGTATCGTTCCCGGCGGTGGCGTTGCCCTGCTCCGCGCTTCGGCAAACCTGACACTCAAGGGTGCAAACTCCGATCAGGACGCTGGCATCAACATCGTTCGTCGTGCGCTGCAGGCTCCGGCTCGCCAGATCGCAACGAACGCAGGTGACGAAGCTTCCATCGTGATCGGCAAGATCCTTGAGAGCAAGAAGGAAACCTACGGCTACAATGCGGCCAATGGTGAGTATGGCGATCTGATCGTCATGGGCATCGTCGACCCGGTCAAGGTTGTTCGTACGGCTCTGCAGGACGCAGCATCGGTTGCCGGTCTTCTTGTTACGACAGAAGCCATGATCGCCGAAGCTCCGAAGAAGGACAATGGCGGCGCTCCCCAGATGCCAGGCGGCGGAATGGGCGGTATGGGCGGTATGGACTTCTAATCAGTCCACGCCAATCGCATACGGAAAAGGCGGGCCTTGGCCCGCCTTTTTTGTTGTCTGTATTTTAAGCAGGGTTCTATCGAAGGGGATTATCGCTCGGCTACAGCCTGTTAAGCGGATAGGAGCTTCACCGACACACCACTTGCTTCAATTGTATTGGCAGCAGTTTTATCGAAAGTGACGAATACTTCACCGCCCAATCGTTGCCCTTCGAAGGCGATCACGCCATCGGCAAAGTCACCACCCGCATCGAGCACCGCAAGACCGGCCTCGACGGCAGCTTTGGCGGAGGCCACATTTTCGCTTTCGGTCAATGCACGCACGGCTCGCGCAATATCGCTTCGATCAAACTTATAGCCTCTGGCGAGCACCCAGCAGAATTCACACAGGGATGTCGTGCTGACAGCCACCAATTCAACATCTCTGAGGAGGTTGGCTGCGGTGGCGGACTGGACCGGATCGTCTTGAACAACGGCCCTGAGGAGAACGTTGGTATCAAGCGTGGCCTTCATTTTTTGAGACCAGCCCATCCGTCAGCAATGATCTCATTGATCTCTTCGACGTTGAGCGGTTTTTGATCCGGGCGGCTTAGAAGTCCGATAAAATTCTCGATAGAACCAGACCGCTTGGCGGCATGAACCTCAACTTTTCCATTAGGCAGAAGCTCCGCCACGATTTTGTCGCCGGGCTGCACACCCAGATGCTGAAGTACATCTTTTCGAAGAGTAACCTGGCCCTTTGCCGTCACTGTCAGTACGCTCATCACATCGCCACCTGTTTAACCCACAACAAAGTAAGGCATTTTTACCTTACCTTCAAGGGTGATGGTGAACGCGTTACTCAGCTGCGTGGGCGAATGATGCGGCAATGTCAGCCACGCCGGTGGCGTTGTCGAACCGTGCCCGCGCATTGGCGATACGTTGCTCGTTTTGAATGGCAAAATCTGCCAGCCCGCGCACCGGCACCAGCAGTTCACGGCCAAGATCAGTCAACTCGTAATCCACGCGCGGCGGAATGGTCGGATAGACGGTCCGGGTGACAAAGCCGTCACGCTCAAGCCCGCGCAACGTGCTGGTCAGCATCTTCTGTGAAATTCCGTTGATGGTTCGTTTCAGCTCGTTAAAGCGCATTGAACCATTGCCCAGATAGTTGATAACCAGCACGGTCCATTTGTCACCGACACGGGCCAGAATGTGATTCACCGCCGTACAGGCAGAGGTTACTTGGAAGTGCTTCGGTTTCAAAAAAGTGCCTCCTTGCGGGTATTTTCAACAGTCACTTATATAGCGCCAGTAACCAATAGTTACCACAGCAAAAAACCTGAGGAATTCTGAATATGACGAAACTGAAGATCGGCATCATCGTTGGCAGCACGCGCATTGGCCGCTTTGCCGAGTTCCCGGCGAAATGGATCGCCGACGTCGCGGGCAAACGCGACGATGTCGAGGTCGAAATCCTTGATCTCATCGACTATCCGATGGCGTTTTTCGGTGAAGAGCGCGCAACCACGGAACAGAGCGAGACGGCGGAACGCTGGAAGAAGAAGCTGCGTGAATTCGATGCCTATGTCATTACGGTCGCCGAATACAACCACGCACCAACGGGAGTTCTGAAGAACGCGATCGATCTTGGCGACTTCATCCACAAGCCGGTCGGTTTCGTCGGTTATGGCGGTGTCGGCGGCGCACGGGCCATCGAGCACCTGCGCGGGATTTTCGTCGAGATGAGTGCAGCCTCGGTCAAGACAGGTATCCACATCTCGTTCCCGGAATATCTGAGCGTGGTCAAGGGCGAAAAGACGCTTGGCGATTATGCCCATCTGAATGAGGCAGCCACCAACCAGCTCGATCAGCTCGTCTGGTGGGGCAAGGCCCTGAAGGCAGCGCGCTCCGCATAAATTCCAAAGGGCGGCCGTTTCGACGGCCGCCCTTTTTGCTTGTTCAGCCATCACGAATAGGGAGACCCGCCATGACCAAGAAACTTACCCTGATCAGCCATCTCCTTTGCCCCTACGTGCAGCGCGCGGCGATTGCACTGGCGGAAAAAGGCGTGCCCTTCGAGAAGATTTACATTGATCTCAATGCCAAGCCGGACTGGTTCCTCAAGATATCGCCGCTGGGCAAGGTCCCGCTGCTGAAGGTGGAACAGGACGATGGCTCCGAGGCTGTCCTGTTCGAAAGCACGGTCATTGCCGAATATATCGAAGAGACCGAAGGTGAACCGCGCCTGCATCCGGACAATGCCCTCGAGCGTGCCCGCCATCGTGGCTGGATGGAATTCGGCTCGACCATCCTTTCGGATATCTGGTCACTGGAAACCACAGGGGATGCGGCGCTGTTCAACGACAAGCTTGCGACACTGAAAGCCAAGTTTGCCCGCCTCGAAGAGGTTCTCGGCGACGGCCCCTTCTTTGCCGGTAAGACATTCAGCCTTGTCGATGCGGTGTTCGCCCCCGTTTTCCGCTATTTCGACACCTTCGACACACTCACAGAACATGGCGTGTTTGCCGCTTGCCCGAAGGTCCGGGCGTGGCGCCAGGCCCTGTCGGAGCGTCCCAGCGTCAAGGCGGCGGTCACGCCGGAATATCCGCAGCTGCTGCGCCAGTTCATGGAGCGCTACGACGCGCACATGCTGAAGCTGGCCGCCTGAACAGCCTGCCTATTTGTCGGACCAGACCGCGAGTTCATAGCCATCCGGGTCGGCGAAGTGAAAGCGCCGCCCGCCCGGGAAATCAAAAACAGGCTTGACGATTTTCCCGCCGGCGCTTTCGACACGTTTCTGGGCATCGGCAAGGTCATCGGCGAACAGAATGACCAGCGGGCCGCCGGTTCGCACGTCACCGCCGGCGGCAAAGCCGCCCGTGAGATTGCCATCGGAAAATTCGCAATACGCCGGACCGTAATCCTTGAATGTCCAGCCGAACGCCTCGCCATAGAATGCGCGCATGCGGCCGATGTCGCTGACGTTGAATTCGATATAGTCGATCCGTTTGTCCCTACCCGATTGAGCCATCATCCGTCCTTCATATCTGCTGCGTTTCCAAAACGGCTTTCAATGCCGTCAAATCTCGCAAAACCCATGCGGCGTCTTCCGCAAACTTGCCCTCGCTCATGTCAGGCATGCGGAACAGCGTGAAACTGACCTCGCAGCCATCATTGTTCGGGATCACGCGCAACGGCACATAGACCTCCTCGCCGGTCTCCGTCACAACCCAATGATCCAGAACCCCATAGGCATTCAACGGGGCGAAGCGGATGCGCAACTTCCCGACCGGCCCATCCGCAAGCCACTCATCCCCGAGCTTCTGCAAACCGGATGCCAGCCCGGATGCCCATTTCGGCACATTCTCCGGATTGGACGCGAAGTCGTAGACCGCATGCCAATCCCGTTCGATGGAAACCTGTAGAGTTCGCGAGTCACGCGTCACCACGGCCTGTCCTCCCCATTTGCATGTTACCTATCGCTTATCGCACCGGCCTGTCTTGAACAAAACGGCCAATCAGGCCGCCATCTGCTGCACGACATCGCCGGGCGATATGCCCGCCAGCGCTTTTACCTCCCGGCTCAAATGCGCCTGATCGGCATAATCCGCCTCAAATGCCAGCATGCCAAGGCTGCTTTCCGGCGTGCACTGTGCCAAACGGAGGAAATGCTGGAAGCGCAGGATGCGTTCGAGCATCTTCGGACCATAGCCGAAATGTGTCCGGCAGTGCCGCCGCAACGTGCGTTCGCTCATATCGAAAAGCCTTGCGAGCCGGGAAACGTGCGACCCCTCACCCACCCGGCCGAGCGCCGAAAAGGTACGGGCCATGACCGCATCGGGCCGGTCCATCGAATCCGCCATTGCGGCAATAGCCGATTCCAGCCGTTGCATTGCCTCTGTCTCCGATTGCACCGGGCTCAGCGTGTCCACAAGCGCCTCGGCTTTTGCACCCCACAATTCGCCGAGATCAACGCGCAATCCCACGAGTTCGGACATGGGCAGGCCGAGCCATTTTGCGGCGGCGCCCGGCGCGAAACGCATGCCGACAACGCTCGTAATACCCGGATCAACCACATGGGGTACGATATCGGGACCGGCCACGCTCAAACGGCCTTGCGACCACAGAATATCGACGCAACCATCGGGGACAACGGTCACCGGCTTTCCCCAAGCATGCGGGCTTACATGGCTCCAGACACAGAGAAAATGTGGCCTCAGCGCTGCCTGGGGCGCCGACTCACGATACTGTCCCGAGCAATTGGCAAGAACAGGCGTCTCCTGGGGTGAATTCATGGGTAACCTTGCCGAAATTTTCATTTGCGCAGACCGCCGTATAATCGATTTTATCCCATTGCCGAACGATTTCCAGAACAACATTCTCCTGGCAAACCTTGCCTCGCGCGGAGGTTAGCAGTAGTTCTTCCGGCAACTTCCAACAGGATAGAAAGCACGATGAGCAATACCCGCACCGAAACAGATACGTTTGGTCCCATCGAAGTCGCCGCGGACAAATACTGGGGCGCGCAAACCGAGCGCTCGCTGCATAATTTCAAGATCGGCGGCGAAAGAATGCCGATCCCGCTCGTCCGCGCCCTTGGCATCGTCAAGCGCGCTGCCGCAGAGACCAACATGGCGCTCGGCAAGCTTGATGAAGTCACCGGCCGCGCCATCACCGTTGCGGCGGAAGAAGTCATCGAAGGCAAGCTGGACGATCATTTTCCGCTCGTCGTCTGGCAGACCGGTTCCGGCACCCAGTCGAACATGAACGCCAATGAAGTCATCTCCAACCGCGCCATCGAGATGCTCGGCGGGGAAAAGGGCTCGAAGAAGCCGGTTCATCCGAACGATCACGTCAACATGAGCCAGTCGTCGAACGATACGTTCCCGACCGCCATCCATATCGCCACTGCCGTCGAGGCGACCAAGCGGCTCTATCCTGCCCTTGACCATCTGACCGCCGCCCTGGCGAAGAAGGAAAAGGCCTTTGCCGACATCATCAAGATCGGCCGCACGCACACGCAGGATGCGACACCAGTCACGCTCGGCCAGGAATTCTCCGGCTATCGCGCCGCTTTGGAATATGCCCGCAAGCGCATCGAACAGAGCCTTGCCGATGTGTTCCTGCTGGCGCAGGGCGGCACAGCCGTCGGCACCGGCCTCAATGCACCGGTTGGTTTCGATACGGGCTTTGCCGAAGCGGTGTCGGATATCACCGGTCTCAGCTTCAGGACGGCACCGAACAAGTTCGAAGCGCTTGCCAGCCACGGCGCGCTCGCCAACTTCCACGGCAGCCTGAACGCGCTTGCCACCGATCTCTTCAAGATCGCCAACGACATCCGCTTTTTGGGTTCAGGCCCGCGCTCCGGCCTCGGTGAACTGAAGCTGCCGGAGAACGAACCGGGCTCGTCGATCATGCCGGGCAAGGTCAACCCGACCCAGGCGGAAGCGCTGACGATGGTCGCGGCACAGGTATTTGGCAACCAGACGACTGTGACGGTTGCAGCCAGCCAGGGCCATTTCGAGCTCAACGTGTTCAAGCCGGTCATTGCCCTCAACGTCCTGCAGTCGATCCGCCTGCTCGCCGATTCGATGGTGTCCTTCGCCGACAATTGCGTCGAGGGCATCGAAGCGGACGAAGTGCGCATCAAGGACCTGCTCGAGCGTTCCCTGATGCTGGTCACGGCGCTTGCGCCCGCCATCGGCTATGACAATGCAGCCAAAATCGCCAAGACCGCCCACAAGAATGGCACGACCTTGCGCGAGGAAGCACTGGCCAGCGGCCACGTTTCGGCCGAGGATTATGACCGTCTCGTTCGCCCTGAACGCATGATTGCACCGGAGTGAAAAGAGAAAATCATTTCATTGTGAACAATGTGTCGAGAAAATAGTAGCTTTGTTTGACAATCGATTTTAGTTATCGATTGTCACGACAAATTTCGGAGAACGACCCATGTCAGACAACGCACTTGCCACCTCGACAACGTCCAGCAATGCCATCGTCACGCTGATCAGCCGCATTCTGCTGACTCTTTTGTTCATCCCTGCAGGCTTCAACAAACTGACCAGCCTTGCTGGAACAGCTGAATATTTTGCAGCCAAGAGCCTGCCATTGCCAACGGTAACAGCTGTTATCGTCGGTCTCGTTGAGCTCGTCGGCGGCCTTGCCGTTCTCTTCGGTTTCAAGACCCGTTATGCTGCAATCCTTCTCGGTGTCTTCACCATCGGTGCAGCGCTTGTTGCTCATCTGGTTCCCTGGGATCAGGCGAACCAGACCAACTTCTTCAAGAACCTTGCAATCGCCGGCGGTTTCTTCGTTCTGGCCCAGCATGGTGCAGGCACGCTTTCGGTCGATGCCAAGCTTCGCTGAAATCGATCCGTGTTACATAGAAAAGGCCGCTTAACGCGGCCTTTTTATTGTCCCGGTTGCCCGTCAGTTTGACGCTTTCGCCTCGCTGACCAGAACAGGTTTGTCCCGGTAGTCCTGCGGGAAGAGTTTGCTGAGGCCCTCGATCTTCGGCAGATCATAATAGGCGATATAGGGCTGCGAAGGATGCAGCGTCGCGTAATCCTGATGATAGCCCTCCGCGGGATAGAATTTGTCCAGCGCGGAAATCTTGGTGACGATCGGTCCCGAATAGGCCTTTGCCTTATCAAGCTGCGCAATATAGGCGTTGACGATCCTCGCCTGATCGTCAGTCGTAGTGAAAATCGCCGAACGGTACTGCGTTCCCGAATCCGGGCCCTGCCGGTTCAACTCTGTCGGATTGTGCACCACGGAGAAATAGACCTGCAGGATCTTGCCGAGGCTGACCACCTTGGGATCGAACGTCACTTCGACGGATTCCGCATGGCCTGTGTTGCCGGAACTGACAATCTCGTAGCTCGCGGTTTCCTTCTTGCCGCCGGAATAGCCGGACACGGCATTGGTGACACCCTTCAGGTGCTGGTAGACACCCTGCACGCCCCAGAAGCAGCCGCCGGCGAGAACGATCGTTTCCGTCTTTGCGGTTGCCGTCTGGTCCATGGCGGGCGGCGGAACCATGGTAATGCTTTCGGCAAAGGCCGCAGCCGGTGTCAGGAACAGGCACGAAGCGAGCAGGATTTGACGCAGTTTCATAATGATAATCCTTTCCTGATATCAGGCAGCAGCTGGTTTGAAGGTCATGGCAACGCCGTTCATGCAATAGCGCAGGCCCGTCGGCTTCGGCCCGTCATCAAAGACATGGCCGAGATGGCCGCCACACCGATGGCAGTTGACGGCCGTGCGGGACATGCCGAAGGAGCGGTCCGTTACCTCAGTCACGGCGCCCTTGATCGGCGACCAGAAGCTCGGCCAGCCTGTGCCGCTGTCAAATTTGGTATCGGAGTCGAAGAGCGACAGGTCACAGCCGGCACAGGCAAACGTTCCCTTGCGCTTTTCGTGGTTGAGCGGGCTGGTGAACGGACGTTCCGTGCCTTCCTGGCGCAGCACATCATATTGGTCTGAGGTGAGCAGCTTCTTCCATTCGTCGTCCGTATGCTCAACTTCAAACGTACCTGCAGCATAGGCTTTGGGCTCGGTGGAAAAGCGCGCTGCAATCAGCGCTCCAAGTCCCAGTACAGCTCCGCCAAAAAGTGATCGGCGTGTCATCATGACATAGTCTCCCTGAACAGGATGACCGAAACATACCAGTCATCTGCAAGGGAATACGTATGGAAGGGAATAAAAGTTACAAAACCCGCCTGATATCACGGATAGTTGATGCTTAGAGCGCCATTGCCGCATGTATGCGCTGCGCGAGGGCCGCAACCGCTGCGGGATCGGCGCTGCGGCGCGAGGAAACCAGGCATGCCTCGGATTTGAGGATGATGCCGTCTTCCAGAACCTTCAGATGATTGGCCTGCAGGGTGGAACCCGTCGACGTGATGTCGACGATGATATCGGCGGAGCCGGACGCCGGAGCACCCTCGGTGGCGCCGAGGCTTTCGACAATGCGATAAACCTGGATGCCGTGCATCTGCGAGAAAAACTGCTGGGTCAGGCGCCAGTATTTGGTGGCAATCCGCAAACGCCTGCCGTGACGTTGACGATATTCGGCAGCCACGTCATCAAGGTCGGCCATGGTCGACACGTCGTACCAGACCTCAGGAACCGCCACGACCACATCCGCATGACCAAAACCCAGCCGCGCTTCGATCTGCACACGCTCATCTGCTACTGACAGGGTTTCGCGGATCAGGTCTTCACCCGTCACGCCAAGATCAACGCTGCCGTAGCCAAGCTCGCGGGCAATCTCGGAGGCCGACAGAAACAGGATATCGATCCTGCTGTCACCCTCGACCTGCGCACGATAATTGCGCTGATCCTTGGGCAGGATGACTTTCAGTCCAGCCTTTTCAAGCACTTCAAGTGCCTGCTCCTTGAGGCGGCCTTTGGAGGGAAGCGCAAGGGTAATGGTCATGGCGCATCTCCGGCAATTTTCTCCAGCCGATCCAGCCAGATCGAAAAACCGACACCGGGAATGGAATCGACGGCACCAAGCATGGTCAGCAGCCGGTCATAGCGCCCACCGCCGACAATGGCGCCGACATCGGGATTGGCGAGCGCGCGAGTCTCGTAGACAAGACCGGTGTAATAATCGAGCGGACGGCCAAAGGCGGCATCGTAGACGATGTTTTCCTGCTCGATTCCCGCCTCGCGCACGGCAACAACACGGGCCTCGAACTGATCGAGCGCCGGCCCGAGATCAAACTCATTGGCCCGCGAGAAATTGCGCAGGTGTGTTGAAGCGGCCTTTAACGGCACCCGGATGGCAAGAAATGTCTCAAGTGCAGCGAAAGCCTGTGCCGGCAACTTGACCGAGGCGAGATTGGCCTTTTCGATCAGGCGGCGTGCAATCTCATGCGGGCTGCGCCCGGCACCGGGTGACAGACCAGCCACCTGCATGTCCTGCTCCAGCGCGGCGGCAAGTCCGGCCTCATCACCGTCCGCTACCAGCGCAGTGAGACGGTCGGGCAGAGAACCGTTCTTCTGGCTGGACGAAAGATCGGCAAGCAGGCTTTTCAGTTGTCCCGGATTGCCAAAGGCGCGCGCCAGCTTTTTCTGCCAGCCGCGCGGCAGACCCAGTGCCGCCAGAACAGCTTCGAAAATCGCCTGATCGCCGAGCAGTGTTTCAAGCTCGGCTTTCGGCGCGACAAGTCGGATTGAGGCAATGGCATCCGCCAGCGAACGGGCATCGGCCCGGGCGCGGTTGGCATCGCCCAGATCCTCTATCCCGGCCTGAAAGAATTCATTGCCGCCCTCGCGCCGCTGGCGGAAGACTTCGCCCAGATAGGCATAACGCTTGGGTGTAGCAGCATTGAGCTCGATATGGTTGCGGCATACCGGAATGGTGAATTCCGGGCGCAGGCACAGGCTCTGGCCGTTCTCGTTCTCGGTGAGGAAAATCCGGCGGCGCAAATCCTCGCCCGCCATATCCAGAAACTGGTCGGCTGGTTGAATGACCGGAATATCCACAAGCTCCGCATCCCGCGCGGAAATCAGCGCGGCAAGGTCACTGGCAAAGGCAGGAGCGCGGGAACCGGTCATATCGGATCAGCCAGCCTTCAAGGCGTTGGCACGATCCTCAGCCTGGGCTTCGAGAATCTTGCGCACTTCCGCGACGAGATCAGTTTCCTTGGCGGTAATCTGTGCCTGACGGCCTTCACGCCACACGGTATTGTCTTCGATCTCGGACGAAAGACGCGCGCCTTCGATAAGGTCCTTTATCTGCACTTCGCCATTGTCGCGTTCCTGCGAGCCCTGAATGATCACGCAGGGCGCACCGCGCCTGTCGGCATATTTCATCTGCGGCTTCATGCCGGAACCACCGAGATACATTTCAGCACGAATGCCCGCCTGCCTAAGGTCCGAAACCATCTTCTGGTAGCGGCCGAGGCTTGCCGTATCCCGGTCCATGACCAGCACGACAACAGGCCCGACATTATCCGAGGTATCGAGCTTGCCCAGATTCTTCAGCGCCGTCATCAAACGCGATACACCGATGGAAAAGCCCGTTGCAGGGGTGGGCTCGCCTCGGAAGCGCGATACCAGACCATCATAACGGCCGCCGCCACCAACGGAACCGAAAACGACCTTTTCACCCTTTTCGTTGGTCACGTCGAAGGTCAGTTCGGCTTCAAAGACAGGGCCGGTGTAGTATTCAAGGCCGCGTACCACGGACGGGTCAATACGGACGCGCGCGCCATAACCGGCAGCCGAAGACAGGGCCTCGATGGTGGCCAGTTCGGCAACACCCTCAACACCCTTGTCATTTCCGGCCACGACGGCTTCCAGATTAGCGATGGTCTCGCTGCCATTGGCGCCACCAGCTGAGGTAAATGCCAGCACCTTGGAGATTGCGGTTTCGTCGAGACCCGCGCCCTTGGTGAAGTCGCCGCTTTCGTCAAGACGGCCTTTGCCGAGCAAAAGACGCACGCCGTCAACGCCGAACTTGTCCAGCTTGTCGATGGCGCGCAGAACGACCAGACGCTGGCCCATCTTGTCATCGCCGCCAAGCCCGATGGATTCAAGCACACCGTCCAGCACCTTGCGGTTGTTGACGCGGATGACGTAATCGCCGCGCTTGATGCCGACAGCTTCCATTACATCGGCCATCATCATGCACATTTCCGCATCCGCCGAGACGGAAGGCGCTCCGACCGTATCGGCATCGAACTGCATGAACTGGCGGAAACGACCGGGACCCGGCTTCTCGTTGCGGAAGACCCAACCCGCACGATAGCTGCGATAGGGCTTTGGCAGGCTCTCAAAGTTTTCGGCCACAAAACGCGCCAAAGGCGCTGTCAGGTCGTAGCGCAGGGACAGCCACTGCTCGTCATCGTCCTGGAATGAAAACACACCTTCGTTCGGCCGATCCTGATCCGGCAGGAACTTGCCGAGCGCGTCGGTATATTCAATGAGCGGCGTTTCGACAGGCTCGAAGCCGTAGAGGTCATAGACCTTGCGGATATCGGCCATCATCTTTTCGGCGGCACGCAGATCATCCGGAATCCGGTCCACAAAACCGCGCGGCAGCCGCGCCTTCAATCTGTCTGCCTTCGTTGTCATGATTTTGATCCGATGCCCTGAAGTGAATTGGAGTTTGCTCTAACCGATCAGGGCATTGAGGGCAAGGAATTACCGGCTCGCAATTGCCGCAGCAAAGCAAGCACGCATGCCGTTTTCAACTTCCAATCGAAGGATCACACAGGCCGTTTGAAGTTCGCGCGGATTTTTTCGATCTCCGCCCGGCACTTGCAGCCCTCCACATGATCGTTCACCAGCCCCATGGCCTGCATATGTGCATACATGGTGGTGGGCCCGACAAAGCTGAATCCGCGCTTCTTGAGATCCTTGGAAAGCCGTACCGATGCCGGTGTCGTCGGATTGGCCACCAGCGTGCCATAGTCGACAAGCCTGGGCCGCTCCTCAACAGGCGGCTCAAAGCTCCAGAAGTATGCGCCAAGCGAGCCTTTCTCTTCGAGGAGTTCAAGAACGCGCTTGGCATTGTTGATGGTCGAGGTGATCTTGCCGCGATGGCGGATAATCCCGGCATTGGCCAGCAGCCGCTCGATATCCTTCTCGCCGTAGCGGGCGATGCGCTCGAAATCGAAACCGTCGAACGCCTCGCGGAAATTCTCGCGCTTGCGCAGGATGGTCAGCCACGACAGGCCGGATTGAAAGCCTTCCAGACATATCTTTTCGAAAAGGCGGTAGTTGTCCGTTACGGGCCGTCCCCACTCATGATCGTGGTAATGGATATATTCAGGCAGAGCGCCGGGCCAGGAACATCTGGTTTCACCATCATCGCCTGTCATCAATCCCGTTTTTACCGGCGCTTCGTCTGTCATCTGCCTGCCCTTTCGGAACATGTTCACCTGGCGTTAACCAGTGACTGAAACCATCCGGTAACCACAACAAATAGTTTCCGGAAAGAATCGGTTTTTATTGATCCTCGTTCACTTTTTTCTACCGGGGCGCAGGCAAACTCAATCCGAAACCTGACAAATCCTGTCAGGAGTGTTGATTGCCAAGAGAATTGCCCGATGAAGACCGCATTGCTGCTTTTGACCTCCTGTCTGACCGTAGTGACATTCCAAGCCAATGCCAGTGAGCGCTACGCCACGCGGCCGCCGGTGGTCATGAGCCCGGATCTTTCCGCGCCGTGGGTAATGCAATTGCGCCAGCGTCCCGTCGGGACATCGGTCAATATACGCGACCGGATCGTGTTGAGCGAACCACCGGCACGCGGAACCATTGTCAATCGCCGCGAGGCGCGGCGCCCTGCCCGGACCGAAGAGGCCAGCAATCCGGCCGCACGCGAGGTTTCATTCCGCCGTCCGGCAGAACCCGCGACGGAAGCACAACCCAAGAAACGCAGCATGGACCCGAAATTCCTGCCGCAGACCGTCGCCTATGAAGGACCGCAAGCACCCGGCACCATCGTTATCGATACGTCCCAGCGTTTCCTCTTTCTCGTCGAAGCGGATGGCCAGGCTCGCCGCTATGGCGTTGGCGTCGGCAAGGAGGGATTTGGCTGGAACGGCACCAACAACATCACCCGCAAGGCGGAATGGCCGGACTGGCGTCCACCCGCATCGATGATCGAGCGCGAAAAAGACAAGGGCCGTATTCTTCCAGCTCATATGGAAGGCGGCCCTGCCAACCCGCTTGGCGCACGCGCACTTTATCTCGGCGATACCCTGTACCGCATTCACGGCACCAACGCGCCCTGGACCATCGGACAGGCCGTATCCAGCGGATGTATCCGCATGCGCAATGAGGATGTCACGGATCTCTACGAACGCGTCAATGTCGGCACAAAAGTCGTTGTGATGTAAGAGTTAGTGGGGACGGCACCGGGGGCGGTGCCGAAACTGGGCGGTGGTTCCATTGGAACCACCGCCTTTTCTTTATTCGGCGGCGTGCAGGACAGGCACCGGCACGCCTTCAGGTCGCGGCCCGCCATAGACCCAGTCCAGCAATTCGACGGTGTGGACAATAGGCAGCTTCGCGGCACTGGCGATCTGGGTGATGCAGCCGATATTGCCTGTCGCAATGACGCTGGCGCCCGTGGCCTCGATGTTCTTCACCTTGCGGTCGCGCAGCGTGCCGGCGATCTCCGCCTGCATGATGTTGTAGGTCCCGGCGGACCCGCAGCAAAGATGCCCCTCGGCGGGTTCCCGGACGGTAAAGCCAGCCGCCTTCAACAGATCTTTTGGCTGCCGTGTCAATTTCTGGCCATGCTGCATTGAACAGGCTGAGTGATAGGCAACAACGATGTCCGCAGGCTGTTGAGGCGCCGGCAGATTAAGGGTTGTCAGATATTCAGTGATATCCCTTGCAAGGCCTGAGATAACGGCGGCCTTGTCACGATAGTCAGGATCAAGCCGCAGCATATAGCCGTAATCCTTGATCGTCGTGCCGCAGCCCGAAGCCGTGACGATGATGGCGTCGAGCCCGCCATTGTTCAACTCCCGCGTCCAGACATCGACATTGCGGCGGGCATCATCCAGCGCAGCCTCATCGCGGCCCATGTGATGCACAATCGAACCGCAGCAACCCTCGCCTTTCGGCACGACCACCTCGATGCCGAAGCGGGTGAGAAGACGGATCGTCGCCTCATTGATACCGGGTTTCAGTACGGGCTGGGCGCAGCCGGTCAAAATCGCGACCCGTCCCTTCTTTTCCAGCGCAGTCGTGTGCAGGCCCGGCGCGGCAAAGCGCGACTTTACCGGAATGGATTTCGGCGCGAGATCGAGCATGGCAGCGACCGGCTTCAGCACCGGAATGGCGCGGAACAGCGGCGCGAAGGGACGGCCCAGTTTAGCTGCCATCAATGACAGCCGGAAGCGCTCGGGATGCGGCAGAACAAAAGCCAGCAGCGCCCGGATGAAACGGTTCATCACAGGGCGTTTGTAGGTTTTTTCGATGTGAGCCCGGGCGTGGTCGACCAGATGCATGTAGTTCACGCCCGACGGACAGGTGGTCATGCAGGCAAGGCAGGACAGGCAGCGGTCGACATGCTTGACGATCTGCTCATCGGCAGGGCGGCCATTTTCCAGCATGTCCTTGATGAGATAGATGCGGCCGCGCGGGCTGTCGAGTTCATTGCCCAGCGTGACATAGGTCGGACACGTCGCGGTACAGAACCCGCAATGAACGCATTTGCGCAGGATCTTTTCGGACTCGGCAACTCCGGGATCGAGCAATTGCTGCGGTGTGAAGTTGGTCTGCATACTACACTCCTGCAACCATGCGGCCGGGATTGAGGATTCCACCCGGGTCAAATTGCTGTTTTAGCCGCTTTGACAGAGCCGCGAGCGCGGCAGGTTGCGGTTCGAAGACGGGAATGGCCGCGCGAACAGCGGCGGGTGCGCGCACCAATGTGGCGTGGCCGCCACCGTATTTGCGGATCAATACCCGTACCGCTTCGGCTTCTGGCTCACCCTCAAGCCGCATCCAGACAAGCCCGCCCTGCCAGTCATAATAAGCATCGACTGCAGCGCCCATGCGCATGGATGCCACCAGCTTGTAGGCTTCCATCGGTGCCATGGACACGCGCCAGACCGGCCGCTCGGTTCCATCGGCAAACGGAATGACATCACGCACTTCCTGCCAGAGTTTGCGCGATATCTCCCCGGAAACTTCCTCAATAGCGCCCGCCGAGGACAGCAGCCCCCGCAGCATGGTCACCCTATCGGCAACGGATGGGGCAAATCCCTCCAGTCGCAATATTGTCGAAGCCTCGCCTTTCAGGATGCCGTCGACAAGGCGTCCGCAAATGTTCACCGGTAGATGGGCGGCAGATGCCACCTCACCGCTCGACCCCATGGCGATTGCCATCGCGCGCGCAGCTTCATCATCCATCAGGCCGCGAACAACAAGTGTCGTCTCCGTTTCCGGCGCAGGCAGGACCTTGAAGGTAATTTCCGTGGCAATGCCAAGGGTACCCCAGGAATTGGCCATGCCCTTGGACAGATCATAGCCGGTCACATTCTTGACCACCCGGCCGCCTGATTTGAACAGTTCGCCGCGCCCCGAGACGACGCGTACGCCCAGCACGTGATCGCGGGCCGATCCCGCCTTCAACCGGCGTGGACCGCACAGGTTGGCGGCAAGGACACCGCCAAGACTGCCCTGCCCCGCCGCCTGTCCCAGCAACGGTCCGTAGTCCATGGGTTCGAATTGAAAGGCCTGGCCCTTGGAGGCAAGCAGGGCTTCCAGCTCCGCGATGGGTGTTCCGGCCCTGGCGCTCAATACCAGTTCATCCGGTTCATAGAGCGTCACGCCGGAATGGTTCGACAGGGCAATCGTGTGCTCGGTCTGCAGCGGACGGCCAAGTCCGCGCTTCGAACCGTGGCCGCAGACTTCCACCGGCGCGCCTTCGGACAATGCCCATTGCACCGCCTCGACAATTTCGGTCTCGGTTGATGGGGTCAATATGGTCATGTCAGCGCGCCATGGTCTCAAACGTGTATATCTTCAACAGCATCGATCAGAATCTCGGAATATCGGGAAAGGGCAGTTGGCCGCGATGCACATGCATCCGCCCCAATTCGGCACAGCGATGCAATTGCGGAAAAACCTTTCCGGGGTTGAGCAGGTGCTTGTCGTCGAAGGCGCATTTCACGCGGATCTGCTGGTTGAGATCGATCTCGTTGAACATTTCCGGCATCAGCTCACGTTTCTCCACGCCCACGCCATGTTCACCGGTGAGAACGCCGCCCACCTTGACGCACAGCCGCAGGATATCGGCGCCAAAATCTTCCGCCTTGCGCAGTTCATCAGGAATATTGGCATCGTACAGGATGAGCGGATGCAGATTGCCGTCCCCCGCATGGAAGACATTGGCGACGCGCAGCCCGTATTTTTCCGAAAGCGCGCGCATGCCCGCCAGAACCTGCGGCAGTTCCTTGCGCGGAATCGTGCCGTCCATGCAGAGGTAATCCGGTGAAATGCGCCCGACGGCCGGAAAGGCCGCCTTGCGCCCCGCCCAGAACGTCATCCTTTCCTCTTCACTCTGCGATATGATGCAGGAGGAGGCGCCGTTCCTGCCGGCGATCTTCTCGACCATGTCGATCAGGTGGTTGACCTCCACCGCCGGGCCGTCGAGTTCGATGATCAGCAGCGCTTCCACATCAAGCGGATAGCCCGCATGGACGAAATCCTCGGCGGCGTGGATCGCCGGACGATCCATCATTTCCATGCCCCCCGGAATGATGCCCGCAGCGATAATATCGGCAACGCATTGCCCGGCGGTTTCGCTTGAGGGAAAACCGACCATCAAGGCCCGCGCCGTTGCGGGCTTTTGCAGGATGCGGACGGTGACTTCCGTCACCACGCCGAGCAGCCCTTCCGAGCCGGTCATCAGGCCGAGCAGGTCATAGCCCTCTGAATCGAGATGCTTGCCGCCAAGCCGTACGACCTCGCCGCTGATCAGAACCATCTCCAGCCCGAGGACATTGTTGGCCGTGAGCCCGTATTTCAGGCAATGCACGCCACCGGAATTTTCCGCGACATTGCCGCCGATCGAACAGGCGATCTGCGATGAGGGGTCCGGCGCGTAATAGAAACCTTCGTGCTCCACCGCCTTGGTGATGCCGAGATTGGTCACGCCCGGCTGCACGACAGCGACGCGATTGGGATAATCGATTTCAAGGATGCGGTTGAACCGCGACATGACCAGCAGCACCGCGTCTTCGAGTGGCAGGGCGCCGCCAGACAGCGATGTTCCCGACCCGCGCGGCACGACCTTCACATTGTTGTCGTGGCAATATTTCAGGATTTGCGAAACCTGCCGCACGGTCTGCGGCAGCACGACGACGAGCGGAAGCTGGCGATAGGCGGTCAGTGCATCGGATTCGAACGCGCGCATTTCGTTGGTAACGTCGACAACGCCTTCACCCGGAACGATGGCCTGCAAGGCAGCAACGATCTCCTTGCGGCGCGACATAGTCGCCGCATCGGCCTTCGGCATCACCAATCCGGACATGAAACCTCCTCCCAGCAAACCCCTTCAACTGGTAAATTATGTTTACCAGTGTCCGTTCGAGTTTGTAAACAGTCTAAACTGTTGAACGGAGGTGGCACACAGCCAAAGTGACGCGTCTCACAGCAGACTTTCAAAGCCCGCAACAAGCGCGACAAGCCCGAATTCAAAACCTTCATCCGGCGAGACATTTTCAAGCTTCCAGAAGGCTTGACCGAGCAGCGCTTCGGCATGATCGGCGCCTGTTTCGGCCTCGGTTTCATCGCCGGTCCCCTGCTCGGCGGCATTGCCGGAGGATTCGGCATCCACTATCCGTTTCTGCTGGCCATGGCGCTCAACGGCGTCAACTTCCTGCTCGCGCTTTTCTTCCTGCCGGAAACCAGCAAAGGTGTAAAAACGCCGCTTGCGGTTCAAAACTTCAGTCCGCTGGGTGGTTTCCGCTGGGCGACTGGCATCAAAAACCTGACGCCGCTCATTGTCGTGTTCACCCTCATGCAGCTTGTTGGCCAGATCCCCGCAGCGCTGTGGATCATCACGCGGCAGGTGGATGAAACCAGGCTCGGCGAAGTTCAGGGCATCCTCGCCAGCGCAACAAGCCTGACCGGCATCATCGGGCCGGTGGCGTATACCGCCATCTACGCCGCCACCCGGACCGACTGGAACGGCCTTGTCTGGATTTCCGGCGCGATGCTGTACATTCCCTGCGTTCCGCTGCTGCGCGCCATCGCCTATCGCCGGGCGGCAGGCCCTTCAGGGGCTTGACCTTGTACTGATCCCGCGGAAAGAGTGCGCCGATGGATCATCTGAATGACATGGAAATTTTTGCGCGCGTGGTTTCATCCGGCAGCATGTCCGCGGCAGGGCGGGAGCTCGGTGTATCGCCCGCCGTCATTTCCAAGCGGCTGCGGCGGCTTGAGGAACGGCTGGGTACGCGCCTTCTGCAGCGCACCACCCGGCAGATTGCCCTGACCGAAACGGGGCAAGGCTATTACGAGCGGGTCCTGGCGATCCTGTCGGGCGTCGAGGAAGCGGAAGCTTTCGTATCGCGCCGTTCCGAACAGGCACATGGCCTGCTGAAAGTCTCGGCGCCCACCACGTTCGGGCGCATGCATATTGCGCCGCATCTCGAACCCTTCATGCGGGCCAATCCCGATCTGTCCATCAATCTCGTGCTGACGGATGAATTCGTCGATATCGTCGGTGAAGGCTATGATCTTGCCATCCGCATTGCCGAACTGTCCGATTCCAGCCTGGTGGCGCGCAAGCTCGCGCCGGTGCAACGATATCTTGTCGCGTCGCCGCGCTATATCGCAGAACACGGAGCCCCGCACTCCATCGCCGATCTTGACAACCACATCTGCCTCGCCGCGCACAATGGCGACCCCTGGCGGTTGAACGGACCGGATGGCAGCGTATCCCTGCGCCCGACCGGGCCGATCCTGACCAATTCCAGCGAGGTGGTGCGCGCCGCGGTGCTTGGCGGGCTTGGCATAGCCTTGCGCTCCACCTGGGATATCGGGCCGGAGCTTGCCGCCGGCCAGCTGGTGCGCGTGCTGACCGACTATGCCGCTTCGCATAATATCGCGATTTATGCGATTTATCCCTCGCGGCAGTTTCTCCCGGCAAAGGTGCGGGTGTTCATCGACTATCTCGCGGGCCTTTACGGCCCCGTGGCGCCGTGGGACCGGGTCTGATCATTCATCCTTGTGCGATCTGCGGATCGATTTCACCACGAACCACATGGCGAGGATCGCTATGGGAACGAACGCCGCGGTGACAACCGACGAGTGCAGTTCCGGCATATAGGCCTCGGCACCCTTGGCAAGATAATAGAACAGGCCAACGACATAGTAGGAAATCGCGGCCACCGACAGGCCTTCCACCGTCCGTTGCAGGCGCAGCTGCAATTGCGCGCGCCGGTCCATCGAGCTCAAGAGATCACGGTTCTGCCGTTCCAGTTCCACGTCCACCGACGTGCGCAGCAGCGTGGCGGCGCGCGACAGCTTTTCCGACAGGTTTTCCTGTCTTCCGCTGACGGAATGGCATGTGCGCATGGCCGGCGCCATGCGCCGCTGGATGAACGCCGCCCAGGTTTCATAACCGGTGACCGGCTCTTCCTGCAGCGCGGCCAGCCGTTCCAGCACGATGCCATTGTAGGCCCGGCTCGCCCCGAACCGGTAGAGGCTCGAGGCCGCATCGGCTTCGAGTTCCGCCGCAAGCGATGTCAACTCGTCCAACAGTTTGTGATTGTCGGCATCCGGCGCGCGCATTTCCGTCGTCAGGCCCGCCAGGCGGTCTTCGATGCGGCGAATGCGCGGCGACAGGGAATGCGCCAGCGGCAGTCCGAGCATGGCGAGCGTACGGTAGGTCTCGATTTCGATCACACGCTGCGACAAGGCGCCGGCACGGGCGGGCGACAGGCCGTCATCGAGGATGAGAATGCGGGTCATTCCGTCACCGTCCTGCCGGAAATCCGTCACGATGGAGGCAAGCCCATTCTCGACATCGCTGTAGCAGAGGCTTGTCGGATCGAATGCCTCAATCAAAGCCGCGGCGCCAGCGTCCTTGCGGATGATCTCCAGCCGCACACCGTCGATCACCGTGCCGGGCGGATTGAAGCCTTCTCCGAAGGGATGCTGTGCTGCCTGGCCGGTGCGCGGCAGCGGACCTTCCCACAGATAGGTCGAGAATTCCGTGTGCCGTTCCCAGCGCAGCGTGCCATTGCCCCAGGGCATGATGTGGTGACGGGCATCGCGCGCCGGAGAGGCTACACCTATGCTGCGGCTGAGTTCCGCCAGAACCGCATGATCGACGGTGGACCCGCCCTCGGTCATGAATGCAAGCTGGATAAGAATGCGCGGCGTATCGATCAATGGATAGGGCCGCGCATGCACTTCTCCCAGCGCCACGGAACGCTCCGCATGCCCCGGAAAGCCCATCACACCCGGACTCGTGGCGGAATTTGAAAACGCCGCTGCGGTTTTCAGTCTTTTCCCCTTCATATCGGCCCCTTGGTATAGACTGTTCACAAGATGGTGAACGCAATGACCGGCCCTTTCAATGCTCCTTTGCGCCGGAAGGCTGCGGCTATGCGACGCTTGCCCACTGGATCAAAGAATTGACCAGTTTCGTGATTTGCCGATACGCTGGCACGACACATCACTCCTGCGGACGACTTTCAACATGAGCAGCCCGGTCTTTGCCCGCATCCATTCTTCCCGAACGGCCGACGACATCGTCAGCCAGATCGAAACATTGATCCTTGAGGGTGTTCTGCGCGTGGGCGACCGTTTGCCCGGCGAACGGGACCTTGCCGTACAATTCGATGTATCCCGCCCGATCCTGCGCAGCGCATTCAAAGTGCTGGAGGCCAAGGGATTGCTTGTCGTCCGCCACGGCGGCGGAACATTTGTTGCCGACGTCATCGGCGAGGTCTTTTCCAAGCCCGTCATGGACCTGATCTCGAGCCATCCGAAGGCCGCGGCGGACTATCTCGAATACCGCCGGGAGATTGAAAGCATCGCAGCGGATTATGCCGCCCGCCGGGCAACGGATGATGACCGCCTGCTTTTGCGCGGGATTGTTGACGCGATGCAGCGCGCCTACGAGACCGATGACTTCAAAAGGGAAGCCGAGCTGGATGTCGAACTGCACAGCACCATCGGGGAATGCGCCCACAACATCATTCTGCTGCACACGCTGCGGTCGTGCTACCGGCTTCTCGCGGACGACGTGTTCTACAATCGTACCATCATCTACGGTTTTCCCGGCGCCCGGGAAAAGCTGCTGCAACAGCACACATCCATCGCCGATGCCATCATGGCGTCAGACCCCGAGGGGGCGCGGGCTGCCGTGCACAGGCACATCGACTTTATCGAGCAGGCACAAAAGGACGCGGCACGCAGCAATGCCTGGCAGGAAACGTCGCGGCTGCGGCGCAGGCAGAGGGAGCTGGACCGCCCATGAAGACAGTCGACTTCAAACATGCGCGCGGTCCCGACCGCCTGCGGGTTTATGCCATCGGCGACGTGCATGGCCGCCTCGATCTGCTGCAGGAGATGCACCGGCGCATTCTGGCTGAAAACGCCAAGTCGCCGCCGTTCGACTGGGTGGCGGTGCATCTTGGCGACTATGTGGATCGGGGCCCGGATTCTAGGGGGGTACTGGACCATCTGGTCAATGCCCAGAGGAAGAATCACCGCATGCTGACGCTGGCGGGCAATCACGATATCGGATTTCTGGATTTTCTGGCCACCGGCGACATCAATGGAATCTTCGCCCGGCACGGCGGCAGGCAGACGGCGCGCTCCTATGGCGTGACGATCGATTTTGACGATCCAGCCTCGGTATCGGCGGGACGCTCCGCCCTGCTGCGCGCCGTGCCGGCAACCCATGTGGAGTTTCTGCGCGGTTTGCGGCGCTCGATGACACTGGGCGATTTTTTCTTCTGTCACGCCGGCATCAGACCCGGCGTTGATCTCGACCGGCAAAATCCCGAAGATCTGATCTGGATTCGCTGGGAATTTCTCGACGATCCCCGGTTGCATTCCAAGGTTGTCGTGCATGGCCATACACCGGCCAGCGATGTGGAAGTGCGGCAGAACCGGGTCAATCTCGATACCGGCGCCTATGCCAGCGGGCGCCTCAGCGCCATCAAGATCGACGCTGAAGGCAAGTCTTTTCTGGAAGCGATTGTCTAGAACAACTCTTAACGCGAAGCGGAGCTGATTCCGTAGCCGTCGCTCGATACGGTGCGGCCTCCGGCATCAACCGATACCAGTTCGGCGCCCATGAACAGGATCGATGCAAGCATCATTGCGGTCAAAAGGGCGGCACTTTTCATAGTCATTCGGGCGTTTCCATCAGTCTCTACGGCCTGGCTTCATGCCAGCTAACCGGCCCGGCAACTACAGCGCACAATTCTTTCCAGCAAGTGAACGAAAGCCACGCTCCCCATGAATACCGACGGGGCAATTTGATTCAAATTTTGCCTGTTGCACAGATGCAACTGAATCGCCCGCCGCTAGATCAGCGCCACCCAGGCGCGGGCCAAAGCAAGACCCGCGGCATCGGCGGCAGCGCCACTTTCCGCGACCCGCGCCGGATAGTTTTCAAGCCAGGCCGGGTTGTCCCTCATGATCTCGTCGTGAAAAACATGCCGCCATTCCTCGACCAGTGCGGTGTCCGCCTCGAAGTGGAACTGGATACCGTACACCGCCCGCCCGATGCGGAAGGCCTGATTGCGGGTCATCGCGCTCGAGGCGAGATGCACGGCGCCTTCCGGCAGGGAAAATGTATCCCTGTGCCAATGGAAGATCGGAAAGGCGTGGGGAACAGCGGACAGCACGGGATCGGCTGCCGCTTCGGCCGTCGCAGTGACCGCATGCCAGCCGAATTCCTGCGGGCGCCCGAGAATGTTTTCGGCATCGTAACCGCGTGCGACAAGCTGGCTGCCCAGGCAGATGCCAAGCACCGCCTTGTCCGCATCGCCAAAACGCCGGATCAGCCTGGCAAGCGCGGGAAGATAGGGAAACTGGTCGTCGGCAAGGGCATTCTGATCGCCGCCGAGCGAGATCAGTGCGTCGTAACCCGCATCATCGGCAGGCAGCGGTTCACCGGTATGGGCCTGCACCAGATCAATCTGTGCACCGGCTTCCGCCAAGGCCTGTCCAACCAGTCCCAATCCGGTATTCTGATAATTCTGTACAACGAGAACGCGCATTCTACCTGCCTGATGATCGCATTGACGATGATCCTGCGATAGCATGGACCCCTCACAGCCGGAAGCCATCAAATGCCCCTGCAAAACCGTGTCACACCCTTCGGCGATATCACCGCCGTTCCCCAGCGCGGGACCTTTATGGGCAATCGCGGCATCATCCACGACCCGTCAACGCGCACCCTGCTGAAACGGCGCTGGTCGACGAGAGCGTGGATCATCTGTGTCTGCGACTTCAGGAACGTCCGGCGCGCCGTCATGGCCCGGCAAAGCTGGACCGAGCTGTTCTTCCTCGATGAAGCGACGGCGCTCAGCGCCGGACACCGCCCATGCTTCTATTGCCAGCGGCAACGGGCGAAGGCTTTTCAGGCCGCATGGGCCGATGGCATGGGCAAACCATCGGCACCGGAAATGGATCGTGTGCTGCACGGGGAGCGCCTCGAGGGGAACGGCGGCAAGAAACACCACCCGCTTGCAACGGCGATCCTGGACCTGCCGGACGGCAGCATGATCGCCTCCGGCGACAATGCCTATCTGGTGCATCGGGGCCAGACCTATCTCTGGTCATGGGATGGCTATGAGGCCTGCCCGCCGCCCACAAAGGATATCAGCCTGCTGACACCGCCCTCGACGGTGCGGACTTTGGCCGCCGGTTATATCCCGGTCGTTCTGGGGATATAACTCATATGCATTATTCTATCTGAAAATGCATTCCAATTGGATGTCGTCCGGCTCCAGGGCCGCCAGATCCGCGTCTGGCGCTTCCGTGACGACACAACCGAGACGCCGGTAAAAATTGACCGTATTTTCGGATGGTATCGCCGAAACGTACAGCCCCCGTGCGCCCATTTCCCTGGCAACATCCTTGCAGTGCTCAAAGAGCCGCATACCCAGGCGCCGGCCGCGATAGTCATTGCCGACATGAAGGAAACTCAACTGCAGGAGATCCTTCCCGGGGCCACGCCAGATGGTATCGACGGCCCCAACGCCCGCCAGTGTATCGCCGTCGAAAAAGCCGAAGAATTTTCCACCCCGATCGAAACTTTCCTGCAGCAGGGGCGTGTATTTCTCCGCCTCGCCTTCTTCCCAGCCGGGAACATCAAAATATTCCGCGTGCAGGACGAGCTTGCCGCCCCGCAGCGCATAAAGGTTTTCAATGATCTCGCGGCGATCGATGGCCCAGACCTGTTCGATCTCGCTGCGTTTCAGTGCACGGAGTTCCATGGTTCTGCTCTATATACGTCAGACATAATATGCTCTTTAGTGGCATATAGAACAAATATAGCATGGCAATCAAGTGGTAACCGCGATCAGATTTTGACACTTGCCGGCACCGACCGGCCCAGCTTCCATCCAAGGCTGGTGCCGGCCGCTGCAACGAGAATGGCTGCAGAACCCAGGAACTGTATCGGTTGCAGCTGATGCCCGAAGGCAAAATAGTCAACCAGAATGGCAGCGATGGGATAAATGAAGGACAACGATCCCGTGAGATGGGTCGGCAGCTTCTGGATGGCGCTATAGAGCAGAATGTACATCAATCCCGTATGAACGACACCGATCGTGACGATGCTGCCCCATTCGGCTGCGCCTTTCGGCATGACACTGAAATCAGCAAGCGGCGCCATCAGCACGATACCGACGCAGACCTGAATCAGCGCAATCAGGTGCGGCGGCGTGCCCTTCAGCCGCTTGGCCACGATGGATGCGATGGCGTAGAGGAAGGCTGCACCCAGCGACAGGCCGATACCGGCCATGTAGTTCGTGCCCGTGTAACCGCCGCCGGGCTTGGCCTGAACGATCAGCAGCATGCCGGCAAATGCGACCGCCAGCCAGAACAGCTTGGTGAATGTCAGCTTCTCCTTGAAGATCAGGGCGCCCAACACGACGAGCATGAACGGCTGCACGTTGTAGACTGTCGTCGCAATGGCAATGGACGCACGGGAATAGGCGGCAAAGAGCAGCACCCAGTTGAGGACAATGGCGATGCCGCCAAGAACAGCAAGGCCGAACAGCTTCAAAGAAATAACATTCGGACGCAGCAGACCGAGTGCGGCGCAAACGCCGAGCAATGTCAGTGCACCAAAGGCGCAGCGCCAGAACACGACTGATAAGACCGGCTGACCGGACATCAGCACAAACCAGCCGATCGTGCCCGAAATCATCATCGCAGCGGTCATTTCCACGCTGCCTCTCGCCATATCCCGTTCCATGCCACCTGTCCTTTCGTCTCACACCACAGACTATTCGGAGCAATGGCAATTTGATATATATGGAAAAAGGCGTAAAGTTCGCTTGACCTGTTTAATGCAGGCAAAACGCCTGATCTGCCTTACGAGGTTGCTATGCTCGATGAAATGGACAAGACCATCCTCGGTATCCTGATCGAAGATGCGCGAATCTCGCTGAAGGAACTGAGCCAGAAAGTCGGACTCTCGTCTCCCAGCGTGTCCGAGAGATTGCGGCGGCTCGAGGAAAAGAAGGTGATCCGCGCCTTCACCGTCGATATCGACCCGGCGGCGCTCGGCTATAATCTGACAGCCATCGTGCGGGTCAGGCCCCTGCCCGGCATGCTGCATATTGTCGAGCGGCTGATCCAGGAGATGCCTGAAATCACCGAATGCGACAAGGTGACGGGCGACGATTGCTTTGTCGGCAAGCTGCATTTCCGCACCATGGAACAGCTGGACACGCTGCTCGACCGGCTGGCGGAAAAGGCCGAAACCAACACCTCCATCGTCAAATCCTCGCCGGTGAAACGACGCCTGCCGCCTCTCGGCTGACATCGCCTGCTTGACCGCCCCATCCCCTCTCTGGCATCCATCTTCCATGCGCGCAAATTACAGAATGCAACGGCTTTATATTACCGCGGATCTGGCGGCCGGCAGGCGGGCGGACGCCCCGGCGGAAGCCGTCAACTATCTCGCCAATGTGCTGCGGATGAAGGACGGCGATGAAATCCTCGTTTTCAACGGTCGGGATGGCGAATGGCGCGCTGCCCTGCGCTTTGAAAGCAGGAAGAAGCTGGCGCTGGAGCCGCTTGAACTGACGCGGGGGCAGCCGGAATCACCCGATCTCATCTACTGTTTTGCCCCGCTCAAGCAGGGACGGCTCGACTACCTCGTGCAAAAGGCCGTCGAAATGGGCGCTGGCATTTTGCAACCGGTGATTACCCAGCACACGCAGGTCGCCAGAATCGGCATGGATCGGATCGAGGCCAATGCCATCGAAGCGGCGGAGCAATGCGGCGTTCTGGCCATCCCGGAAACACGCGAGCCGGTCAGGCTCGAGAAACTGCTGGATGGCTGGGATCCGGACCGACGCCTGATCTTCTGCGACGAAGGTCATGATACCCATAACCCGCTGCCGCTGCTACAAAGTCTGCCGCGCGGGCCGCTTGGCGTTCTCATCGGGCCGGAAGGCGGGTTCTCGGATGCGGAGCGCGAAACCCTGCGCAAGCTGCCGTTCGTCACCGCCATTCCGTTGGGCCAGCGCATCCTGCGCGCCGACACTGCCGCCGTTGCCGCACTCGCGCTTATTCAGGCGACGATCGGCGATTGGTGAGTTACAAATTCTCTTGATGAGTGCATCAGCGAAATTTGCTTGCGCTCGTTTCCGAAAACAGCCAATCACGCCGCAAGTTCAAAAATTCTAGTGGGGAAGCACCATCCATGGCGCGCGATACAACAGACGAGACGCCCCTTTCCGGTACGGAAGAACTGGCGACTTACCTCGCCCAGGGCTCCAAGCCGCAATCCGCATGGCGCATCGGCACAGAGCACGAAAAATTCCCGTTCTATACCGAAGACAACAGCCCGGTTCCCTATGACGGTCCGCGCGGCATCCGCGCCATTCTGGAAGGCATGCAGTCGAAGCTGGGCTGGGAACCGATCATTGACGAAGGCAATATCATCGGCCTCGTCGAACCGACCGGCCAGGGCGCTATTTCGCTGGAGCCGGGCGGCCAGTTCGAACTGTCGGGCGCACCGCTCTCCACCATTCACCAGACCTGCCGTGAAACCAACGCGCATCTGGCGCAGGTGCGCGAGATAGCCGAGCCGCTCGGCATCCGCTTCCTGGGTCTTGGCGGCAGTCCGAAATGGTCCCTGGCGGAAACGCCACGCATGCCGAAGTCCCGCTACAACATCATGTCCAACTATATGCCGAAGGTCGGCAAGGACGGACTGAACATGATGTACCGCACCTGCACCATCCAGGTGAATCTCGACTTCGCCTCGGAAACCGACATGCGCCGCAAGATGCAGGTTTCGGTGAAACTGCAATCCATCGCCACGGCGCTGTTCGCCATGTCGCCGTTTACCGAGGGCAAGCCGAACGGCCTGTTGTCCTGGCGCTCCAATATCTGGCGCGATACGGACAACAACCGTTCCGGTGTGCTGCCGTTCATCTTCAATGAAAATTTCGGCTTTGCCGATTACGTGGAATGGGCGCTCGACGTGCCGATGTATTTTGTCCTGCGCCATGGCCGTTACCATGACTGCACGCATGTGACCTTCCGCCAGTTCATGAACGGCGCGCTGAAAGATTCCATTCCGGACGCCACGCCCAACATGGGCGACTGGACGAACCATCTTTCCACGCTGTTCCCGGAAGTGCGGCTGAAGCGCTTCCTTGAAATGCGCGGCGCCGACGGCGGCCCGTGGCGGCGCATCTGCGCGCTGCCGGCATTCTGGGTCGGCATTCTCTACGACGCCGAGGCACTGGATGCCGCGGAAGCCCTCACCCGCGACTGGACCTACCCGGAAGTGCAGGCCCTGCGCGACGAGGTGCCGGCAAAGGGTCTGCGCGCCACGCTGCGCAACCGCTCGGTGCACGACATTTCCCGCGACGTGCTGGCGATTTCGCGCCTTGGCCTGAAAAACCGCGCGCTGCTGAACAGCGAAGGCTTTGACGAGACGCATTATCTCGCATCGCTGGAGGAAGTTGTCGCACGCGGTACAACCTCAGCCGAGCAGATGCTCAGCCAGTACAACACTGTCTGGGGCGGCTCGGTTGAACCCGCTTTTCTGGAGTATGCCTACTAATTCCACCCTTTGGGAGACATGCGATGACCAAGACCATCCTGATCACCGGTGCGAGCCGTGGCATTGGCCGTGCGGCGGCCATTCTTGCCGGTCAAAAGGGATGGTCGGTCGGCGTCAATTACATCGGCAACAGGGCCGCTGCTGACGACGTCGTTGCGGCAGTCATGGCAGCGGGTGGCAAGGCAAAAGCCATACAGGGGGACGTTGCCAACGAGGCCGATGTCATCGCCATGTTCAGGCAGACCGAAGAACTCGGCCAACTTGACGGCCTTGTCGTCAATGCCGGTATCGTAGCGCCCGCATCCAAGCTGATGGATATCGACACCGAACGTCTCAAGCGCATGTTCGATGTGAACATTCTCGGCGCCTATGTCTGCGCCCGCGAGGGTGTCCGCCGGATGGCGCGGTCTCGCGGCGGCAAGGGTGGATCAATCGTCATCCTGTCATCTGCCGCAGCCCGTCTTGGCGGGCCGTCGGAATATGTCGACTACGCCGGATCAAAGGGGGCGATGGATACGCTGACCATCGGCCTTTCCAAGGAAGTTGGCCCCGAAGGCATCCGCGTCAATGCCATCCGCCCCGGGCTGATCGAGACCGACATTCATGCCAGCGGCGGCCAGCCCGACCGGGCCCAGCGCCTCGGCGTGACGGCACCGCTCGGGCGGCCGGGCACGGCTGACGAAGTCGGCGAATCCATCGTCTGGCTGCTCAGCGATGCGGCATCCTATGTGACCGGGGCGCTTCTCGATGTAACCGGCGGGCGCTAGCGACAGAATTTGACTCCCGTTCCCCGACTTATGTGTTATGCGGAAGCCAGATTGTCTGACGCGGATTCTTCACACCATGCCCACACACAAAGCGCTCACTGAAGCCTTCATTCCCGAACTGCCGAACTATTACCGCGGCAAGGTCCGGGAGAATTATGATCTGGCGGATGGACGGCGCATCATTATCGCCACGGACCGCATCAGCGCGTTTGACCGGATTCTTGCCTGCATTCCGCTGAAAGGCGAAGTGCTGACGCAGACCGCGCGTTACCAGTTCGAGCAGACCAAGGATATCTGTCCCAACCATGTGCTCGATTATCCCGACCCGAATGTCGTGGTTGCCCGCCGCCTCAATATCCTGCCGGTCGAAATCATCGTGCGCGGCTATCTCGCCGGAACCACCGGCACATCGATCCTGACGCTCTACAAGGCAGGCAAGCGGGAGATGTATGGCACGACCTTCCCCGACGGCCTGCAGGACAATGAAAAGCTTCCCGCACCGATCATCACGCCGACATCCAAGGCGTTCGATGGCGGCCACGACGAACCGCTGACCGCCCGGGAAATACTCGACCAGAAGCTGCTGACGCAGGAGCAGTGGGATACGATTTCCGCCTATGCGTTCAAGCTTTTCGCGCGCGGACAGGAAATCGCCGCCAGCCGCGGCCTCATCCTGGCCGATACCAAGTACGAATTCGGCACGGATGCGGATGGCAACATCGTGCTGGCCGATGAAATCCACACTTCGGATTCCAGCCGCTACTGGTTTGCCGACAGCTATGCGCCGGGCAAGCGCCCGGTCAGTTTCGACAAGGATTTCATCCGCACCTGGGTGGTCGAGCGCTGCGATCCGTATAAGGACGATATCCCCGAGATTCCGCAGGATATGATCGACGCGACGACCAAGGTCTATATCCAGGCCTATGAAACGATTACCGGTGCAACATTCACGCCCGGCGATCCCGCCGTCGATCCGCTGGAACGTATCCGCAAGAATCTGGCGCAGTATTTTTAAGGTTTAATGGCCGGATTCATATCCCTGAACCGACCTGACTGCATCTGCGCCGGGCGTGGTTCGACAGGCTCACCATGAGGGAGGGTGAGGATTGCAGGGAGCCTTATTCTGCAACCTTCGCGATTGGCGTTGCATCAAACCACTCCCCTCATGGTGAGCCTGTCGAACCACGCACTCTAAGCCGATAAAAAGATTGAACTTTGCTTATCGGCAGGGCTACTCTTCTCTCGTGCATCAGCCCGAAGGAGGATCGGCGCCATGAATCTCGTAGACATGTTCCTGAAGGGACAGGGTGGGCAGGCCGTGGAGGCACTGTCCCGCCAGTTTCAGCTCTCCCAACAACAGACAATCGCCGCCATCGAGGCATTGATGCCGGCCTTTTCGCAGGGCTTGCAGCGCAATACCGCCGATCCCATGGGTGTCGGTGCCTTCATCCAGTCGCTGTCGTCGGGCCAGCACGTCAATTATTTTGATAATCCGCAGGCGGCCTTCAATCCGGCAGGCATTGCCGACGGTAATGCCATTTTGAACAATCTGTTCGGCTCGAAGGAATTATCACGTGCCGTCGCCGATCATGCCGCGCGGATGACCGGGATCGCCGTCAGCACGCTGCAGCAGATGCTGCCCGTGCTCGCATCGATGACGATGGGCGGGCTCTACAAGCAGTCGACGGGCCAGTTTGCGGCGGCCGGGCTCGGCGGCGGCAATGTCATTGGCGATTTCATCGAGCAGATGATGCGGCAAAGCGGCGGCATCGGCGGCCAGACCGCCCCGAACCAGCCGGGCGCCGCCAACCCCTGGGGCCAGATTCTGGAAAGCATGCTCGGCGGCGGCGCCGCCGGAGCGCCGCAGCAGCCGCAGGGCCAGGCCAATCCGTGGGGCAACAATCCGCTTGGCCAAATCCTCGAACAGATGACGCGCGGCGGGTTTCCCGGCGCAACGCCGCAAGGGCAGCAGCCGACAGGAAACGCGCAGAACCCGTTCGGCGACAATCCCCTCGGCAAAATCTTCGGCGATATGCTCGGCGGCGGCGCGCAACAGCGCACGGCACCGGAGCCTCAGCCCCGGCAGCCGGACCAGCCGCCCGCTGCCAACAATCCGTTCAAGGATGTCCTCGACCAGATGTTCGAAACGGGCCGGAAAACCAACGAGCAGTATCAGAAGGGTGTGGAATCGATTTTCGACCAGTATCTGCGCGGCATGGATCGCAACAAATAGTCGGCCCCACAAAGAAAAAGCCCGGCCAGAAGGCCGGGCAGTGGGCAGGCGGGGCACCGGGAGGGGATTCCGGTGTGAATGGGACGCCTGCTAAACCGTCAAAATCGATGCTCAGCTGATCGAGCGTGCTGCGCGCAAACGGGCCCGTACATCGGCCAATGCGCCCAGTTTTTCGCTCGGATCTTCAAGCAGCGACGTGCCAAGGGCCGAATGCAGATCACCGCGCGTGACACCGATGTCATGCAGCATTTGATCGTTCCACTCACCGAGGCTCAAAATCGTTTTGCGATTGCGGCGGGCGACGATCATTCGGGTGACAAAGCCAAAGGCCTGAGCCAGCGCGAAAGTGATCGCGGGCACCAATCCATTTACTTCAGTCGTTCTCGTTGTCGTCGTCATCGCCCTACTCCTTTTTTGAATGGCGCTGATCAAGAAGGGTTGAATCGCGTGGAAACCATTTTCTACGCATTACGCCCGGTATCGTTTCAACACAGGCGTCTCCTGAACATCCGTAGAATGATCCACAAAAATTGATTATTCAAACGAATGTTTTTCATGTAAACGTTCAATAATAATGATGGATTGAACCGTCCGGGAGCAAAGCCATGAGTGCGCCTCTTGATCTTGACCAATTGCAGACATTTATCGCCATTGCCGACAGCGGCAGCTTCACCAGAGCGGCTGATGCGGTCAACAAGACGCAGTCAGCGGTCTCCATGCAGATGCGCCGGCTGGAAGAGCGGGTTTCCAAGGCACTGTTTGAGCGCGATGGCCGCACCAACAAGCTGACCGAAGACGGCGAACGTCTGCTGGCCTATGCACGCCGCATGATGCAGCTCAACGGTGAAACCATCGCCGCCTTTGACGACACGCAGCTGCAGGGCCATATCCGCATCGGCACGCCCGACGATTATGCCGACCGCTTCCTGCCGGAAATCATGGCGCGCTTTTCCCGGTCCAACCCGCGTGTCGAACTTTCGGTGGTGTGCGAACCCACGGTCAATCTCGACGAGATGATCCGCAAGGGACAGCTCGATCTGGCGCTGGTCACCCAGTGCGACGACATGCGCCGTTCGGAAGTGGTGCGAAGCGAGCAGTTGCTCTGGGTCACCTCGGCGCACCATACGGTGCATGAGGAGAAGGTGCTGCCGCTTGCCGTTGGCCGACCCACCTGCATCTGGCGCGCCGCGGCAATCGACGTGCTCGACACCATGCATCACGACTATCGCATCCTGTTCACCAGCTGGTCGGCGACGGTCCTGGCAGCAGCGGTGCTTGCCGGCCTTGCCGTCTCGATCCTGCCGGAATGCGCCCTGCGCCCCGGCATGCGTGTGCTCACCGAAGCCGACGGCTTTGGCCGCCTGCCTGAGTTCGGCATCGGTATCATGCGCGGCCACACCAAGCCCTCCGCCATCGTGGATGCGCTGGCGCAGCATATCGTCGAAAGCCTCGATAACCTGTCGATGCCAACCCCGGTCAGCATGGCGCCGGCGGCCGCGCCAAACCAGGTCAACCAGCGCCTGCGGCAGGTGCGCTCGACAGAGCTGGTTCCGGGCTGGTAGCAGGCAGGGCTGCTTACAGCCCGCCCTGCCATGCCTTGATGGCATCGAGCGGATAGACCAGCATCACGATATTAAGTGTGAGATTGTCACGAATGACATACCCCGCCAGCAATTCGAAGACGATGGCGATGATGATCGTCAGCCAGAGCGGAGCGCGGGAGGCAAAGAAAAAGCCGATCACCATGAACAGGATATCGCACACCGAGTTCAGCACGCTGTCCCCGGTATAACCAAGCGCAATGGTCGCCTCACGGTAGCGGTTGATGACCATGTCGGTGTTCTCGAAAATCTCCCACGCTGCTTCCACCACAATGGCAAGGAGCAGGCGGAAGCCCACCGGCTTGCTGCGCGCAACCAGCCACAAAAGGCCGTAGAACAGAAAGCCGTGGATGATGTGCGACAGGGAATACCAATCGGAAATGTGCTGGGAATTGTCGGACGAGTTGACTTCGCCCACCCAGAGCTTGACGGTTCCGCAGGTGCAGATGGGATTGCGGCCCATCCACAGCAGGATGACGGCGGTCAGAACGATCATCGCGGCGCCGATCATCAGATAATGGCGCAGACTGAGACGTTGCGTCATGAGCATTCCCCTTTTCATCCCCCGGCCCTGCAACACAGGCCTCCAAGACTTGACGCCATTCATCACCCCGTTAGGAATAGGGAATGACCGAAAAGTCCGAATCGACGTCCAACGTTGCCGAATATTCCGTATCCGAAATCTCGGGAGCGCTAAAGCGCACTGTTGAGGACACGTTCGGCCATGTGCGTGTGCGCGGCGAAATTTCCGGTTATCGCGGCCCCCATTCCTCGGGCCATGCCTATTTTTCCCTGAAGGACGACAAGGCCCGTATCGAGGCCGTCGTCTGGCGCGGCAGCATGAGTCGGCTGAAATTCCAGCCCGAAGAGGGCATGGAAGTCATCGCGACGGGCAAGCTGACCACCTATCCCGGCTCGTCGAAATACCAGATCGTCATCGAGCAGATGGAACCGGCCGGTGCCGGGGCTTTGATGGCGCTTCTGGAGGAACGCAAGCGCAAGCTCGGTGCTGAAGGCCTGTTCGATCCGGCCGCCAAGCAATTGCTGCCCTTCATGCCGCGCGTCATCGGTGTGGTCACCTCGCCCACCGGCGCGGTTATCCGCGATATCATTCACCGCATTACCGACCGCTTTCCGCTGCATGTGCTGGTCTGGCCGGTGCGCGTGCAGGGCGAAACCTCCGGCGCGGAAGTGGCCGCCGCCGTCAATGGCTTCAACACCCTGCAGCCGGGCGGCGCCTTGCCCCGGCCCGATGTACTGATCGTGGCACGTGGCGGCGGCAGCCTGGAAGATCTCTGGGGGTTCAATGACGAAATCGTCGTGCGCGCCGTTGCGGCCTCCGATATTCCTGTCATTTCAGCCGTCGGGCACGAAACGGATTGGACGCTGATCGATCTTGCCGCCGACGTCCGTGCTCCAACACCGACCGGCGCGGCTGAGATGGCCGTACCCGTGCGGGCTGACCTGCAGGCGAGCGTTGCAACCTATGGCGCGCGGCTGGCGGCGGGCATGTCGCGTTACCTCGACAATCGCCGTCAGGCCCAGCGCGCCCTGTCTCGCGCCCTGCCCTCCGCCGACCAGCTGCTTGCCCTGCCCCGGCGGCATTTCGACGAAACCGCCGCCCGGCTCGGCCGCGCCCTGCAGGCGAACACCCAGAAAAAGCGTGCGCATTTCGATGGTCGCGCCCGGCAATTGTCGCCGCGGGTCCTGCAGCAGCGGTTCCGCGAAAAGCAGCGGGAAGTGACTGTTTTCGGCGACCGCCTGCCGCGCAGCCTGAGCGTCTTCCTGCGTGACCGGCGCGCTGTCTTTGCCCGTCATACCCAGCGTCTGTCGCCTGAACCGATTGCCCGCCTTGCCGTGCGGGGCCGCCAATCGCTCACCCAGCTGGAACGGCGGCAGGATCAGGCCATCGGCATCAGGCTGGACCGGGCCAGACGGCGCGGCGGCGAACTCGAACGGTTGATGAAAACGCTTTCGCACGAGAGCGTACTCGAGCGCGGTTTTGCCATCGTGCTCGATCCAGCGGGAGCGCCGGTAAAGCGCGCGGCGGCGGTCGGCAGCGGCGATCACCTGACGCTGCGCTTCCAGGATGGCGAGGTTCAGGCTGTCGCCGGAGAAGGCGACATTAACCCTGTGCGGCCAAAGCCGGAACGCCCGGCTCCGGCAAAGAAGCCTGTCGCGCCCGGCACGGACCAAGGCTCGCTTTTTTAATTTACTCCCGCGTCCATTCCGGGCTGTTGAGCTCGATCAATGAGCGCGACCAATCCTCGATGAAGCGCTGTCTCTGCGCCCAATCCTGCACTGCCAGCAACCCCGGCCCGATGCGGATGGGTTGCGCAATTCCCGATTCCTTCAGGTTCTGCGGCCCGTCGACATCCGGCGGCAGGCCGCCCGTTTCGGAAAAATAGAACGCATTGCTCCGCGCGATCGACTGGCCGCGCTCCGACAGGAGATAATCCAGGAACTGCGCGCCAAGGTCGCTGCGCTCTGCGGATTTGGGAATGAGCGCTCCGCGGCTGAGCACCAGCGTATAGTCCCGCGGCACGACAACCCTGAGGTCCGGATGCCTTCGCGCCGCGTCATAGGCATAGGAACCCAGCATGTTGTAGCCGATATAGAGGCGGCCGCTCGCCACCTCCTCGAGAATTTCGCCGGTGCAGCATCGCGCCACCGCAGAAGCGCGTGCCATGCTTTCCAGCAAGCGGCCAAAGACGGTGTTCGTCTGCCGGGCGTCGTTGAAGGCCAGCAAATAGCCGATGCCCGAGAGGCGGATATCGTAGGTGCCGACACGGCCGCGATAGTAATCGAGACGTTCGCGCAGGAGGTCGGCGAGTTCCACATGGGTGCGCGGCACCTCGGCCGGCGGGACCTTGCGGGTGTTGTAGACGAAGACGGCCGGTTCATAGGTGAAACCAAAAACCTCGTCGCGCCAGTTGGCCCAATCCGCCACACGCAGCGTTTCCGGCGATGTGTGGGACGCGGCACAGCCATCATTGGCCAGTTTCAGCAACTGATCCACCGACGACGACAGGAGCAGGTCTCCGAGCGGCTCGTCCTTGCGGCAGGCCTCACTGGCCAGCGCATGCAGTTCATTGGTGAGATACTCGATGTAATCAATCGATATGCCCGGCGCGGTGCGCTGAAAATCGTCAATCAACGGCTTCATGGCGGCCAGATCGGTGGTCGAATAGATCGTCAGCTTGCCGGTTTCCGTCTGTAGCGCCGGAAATCGCGTATGATTGTCCGTTGCCGCCAGAACCTGCGATGTCAGGGCTAGGATCGTGGCAATCAGGGCGGCCGTGAAACGTTTCATCATTTCGCGGGCCCCTTGTGCAACGGCAATGTCAGGATAACCGTGAAGCTCTTCTCGTCCCGTGCGCGAAAACCCAGCGTGCCGCCATGGGCATTGACGACTTCCTGGGCAATGGCGAAGCCAAGGCCGGAACTGCCTTCGTGCGATTTCGACGTTGCGAAACGCTGGGTGGCTTTTTCCCAGCCTTCCGGCGGAATGCCGGGGCCGTCATCCTCGACCTCGACATAGGCGTCGAGCGCATCGGAGCGCACCCGCACCTCAAGCCGCTGATCCGTTCCGTGCCGCAGGGCATTGTCGATGACATTGACGATAGCCTCGCGCAGGCTGACCGCATCGCCGAGGACAAAGGGGCGGTCATCGGGCGCTTCGAACGAGATGACGATATCGGGGTCCACGGTGATGGGAATGGCGGCGCGGTAGGCACGGCGGGCCACATCGACGAGGCTGATCGGCTCGAGCTGGATGGAGTCGGCGCGGTGGATGACCATGGCGTGGCTGAGCAACTGGTTGGTCAGGCGCGCCAGCTCGCCGGTGCGCTGCTGCACCCGCTCGAAATGCTGCCGTCCGGTCTTGTCCAGCTTGTCATGCCCAAGAAGGTCGATCTGTGCGGACAGGGCCGTCAGCGGTGTCCGGATCTGATGGGCAGCATCGGCGATGAACCGTTGCAGCAGGTCGACGCGTTCATTCAGGCGGCCCATGAAATGATTGATGGAACTGACAAACGGATCGAGTTCGCGCGGAACGCCGACCGAGACGGGCGTCAGGTCATGCGGGTCACGGCGGCGCACAGCCGCCCCCAATCGCTCCACGGGTTGCAAGGCATAGCGGATGGCCAGCATGGCACCGGCAAAGGCGAGAAAGCTCATGACGACGACAAGGATGGTGGCACGCAGCGTCAGTTCCCGCGTCAGGGCGGAGCGCGCCTCGTTGGTCTGCGCCACGACGACATAGGCATGCCCCGTCACCGACGGGTCCGCCAGCACGCGGGTGGCGCGGGCGATGCGCACCGCCTCGCCCTTGTAGATACCTTCGCTGATGCTGACGGCGTCGCGCGCGCCGTCCGATGGCGCCGGGTTTTGCAGATCATCATATCCGGTCACGGTCTTGCCGTTGGTATCGATGACGCGGTAGAAAATCCGGTCGCGTTCGGCCAGTCCCAGCAATTCGAATGCCGATGTGGGCAAACGGGCGCTGAGCGCGCCTCTTTCGACGGAAAGACTCTCGGCCATTTGCAGGGCAGCGCCGACAAGCAGCCGGTCATAGGCCTTGTCGGCCGCTGTTTCCGCGTAATACCAGGCCGCGCTGACAAGAATCGCCGCACCGATACCCAGAACCAGCGAAATACGCCGGGCCAGACGGGCAAAGAGGGACGGCTCATGCTGCATCGCCGGCCACCAGTTGATAGCCGAGCCCGCGCACTGTCACGATGCGCGCCTGCGCGCCTTCCAGTTTCTTGCGCAACCGGCCGACATAGAGCTCGATGGCGTTGGCATTGGCGGCCTCGTCGAACCCGAAGATCTGGTCGAGCAGTTCGTCCTTGCTGAAAACGCGGCCGGGCCGCGCCGCCATGACTTCAAGCAATGTCAGTTCGCGCCGCTTCAACTGGACTTCGCGCTTGCCGACATGGACGGACCGTGCGCCGCGGTCGATGGCGATATCGCCGCATTTGATCAGATTGGTCGCCTCGCCGCCGGTGCGCCGCCGGATCAGCACGCGGGCGCGCGCTTCAAGCTCGCGAAAATCGAAGGGCTTGACGAGATAATCATCCGCCCCCAGATCGAGGGCGCCGACGCGGTCCTCGATCTCGGAACGCGCCGTCAGCACGAGGACGGGAACGGCATTGCCGGATCTGCGCAGGCGCTTGAGAATCTCAAAGCCGTCCATGCCCGGCAGCATGACATCGAGGATGATCAGCGAATATTCAGTGAAATCGATGATTTCCGCCGCGGCACGGCCGTCGGTTTCCCAATCGACAGCATGGCCGATCGCCTCGAAACGCTTGGCGATAGCCTCCCCCACATCATGCGTATCCTCAACCAGCAATATGCGCATGGTTTTCATTGGCATGAACGCCCGCCGGGATCAATTGACGATGAATGCTTTTACCATGCAGGGATTGAATGCACCGGGCGGCGAGACCGGCTTGAGAACAGGCGCAGCTGCCGGTTCACGGCATCAGCCGCAGCGCACAAAGACACCGCACCGCAGTCACGGCTGGTTTCATTCGGCTTTGTATTTTAGGGAGCTTTGGGAAGAAGTGGTACGGACGGGTGGATTCGAACCACCGACCTCAGGAGCCACAATCCTGCGCTCTAACCAACTGAGCTACGACCGCGCACCGTCTTCTTTTCGACAGGGGTCACATACGTAAGATTGATGCTTTTGGCAAGCACCCGATGCAACAGAAAGGTAAAAACCAACAAAAAAGAAAAGGCCGGGGGAGGAACCGGCCTTTTCCATTAATGCAAGACCCATACGGGAGGAACTATCGGGTCTTGCTTGTCCAGCGGCCGGGAGGAGGAGGGCCGCCGGAGTATTTTTTCATCAAAGGCCTTTAAATCAGGCGACCTTGACGTCCTTGATTGCCTTCTCGACAGCCGACTTGACCGGAGCGGAGATTTCTTCAACAGCCTTGGTTGCAACTGTCTGGAATTCCTTGGCCTGGTCGGTCAGGGCTTCAGCCTGCTTGCGAACGAATGCGCTCTGCAGTTCGATGACTTCGCCGAAAGACTTAACACCGATCAGGGCTTCGATATGAGCGAAGCTGGCTTCGGTGTTGGCGCGCAGCGCAGCCAGAGCCTTGAGGGAGAGAGCAGCGGTGTTCGACTGTGCAGTTTCAAACGTGCTTTCGAGTGTCTTCTGGGCAGCTTCGGCCTGATCCTTGATCTTGGCATAGGCTTCCTTGGACTGGGCAACGCCCTTCTCGGTGAATTCGCGAACCTGATCGGTTACAGCGGTCGCATCAAAGGCAGGGATCGAGAACGCATCAGCAGTCTGTTTGGTGGTCTTGCTCATAATATGTTCCTTCCATGTGCAGCCGGTCTATGCGACTGCTTGTGAATTCATGACATGTGTATAACCCAATTTATTGTGCATTGCAACATTTCTTTCGCACCGCACAATCAAACGTCTGATTTTTCATCCAAATATTTTTGTGGAGCGTCTTCCAAGTTAACTAAACCAAGAGAAAGACGTGTGACGTAAGGGACTGTGAGTGGACGATTGATCGCCAGACGATTATTAACAGAGTATTAAGACAATCCGCAGACAGCGGATGCTTTATTGTGGAGTGCACCGGTCAAACGATGACGTCTGGAACTTACCCATTCATCGATATTGCCGTTCTGGATGAAATTCGCGAGCATTTTGCCAATGGCGATGCGCTTGTGGTCATTTCGCCGGATCTGGAGAATGTCATCTGGGCGAATGGCCAGGGTGCAAGCGCGCTTGGCTATGCGACCATCGACGATATTCTCGATGCCGGCTCCGTGCTCAATGTACAGGCAAGACGCCAGCTCATGGCGCTCGACGGTTTCCCTGCCATCGGCCATGGCCGCACGGTGTCATTGCGCGTGGCCTTCGGCTTGGCCAGCCGCATCCTGACATTCCAGGCAAGCGACCTGACCCTGCCGCGCGGCGAAGCCGCCATCCTGCTGTCCGTCGCCAATACGGCTCGACTGACATCCGAAGCGGAGATCGCCGCGCTGGCCATCAAGGGCTTTGGAGACAGCACCACCCATGCGGCCATGATCGATGCCGCCGGCACGGTCTTGGCAGCCTCCGAGCAGTTCCGCAGCATCGGCTTCAACGACAAGATGCTGGGCGATCTGGTGCGCGAAGTGCGCCTCGAACGCAACCGGCTGGTGAAACGCCCGGTGCAGACAGCCAACGGTTTTGTGCCGGCCGGCATAGCGCGGTTGACCGACAGCCCTGCCCTGCATCTTCTCTTCGCCATCCGCGACGTCCATGCAAGCGCAGAGCAACCGGTAAAAGCCGCGGACAAGCAGCCCGAACCGCCCGCGGCACCGCCCATCACCGTTGTCCATGATGTCCGGGACAGCGGCGTCGAAGCCACGGAACCGCCGCGCAGCACCACTGCCGTTGAACCAGCGGGGCAACAGGCGGAAAACGCGGCGTCCGAGGATGAACCTTTTCAGTACAGGCCCTCCGACAACCCCGTCCGTTTTGTCTGGAAGGTGGATGCGGATGCGCATTTCGACGAAATATCTCCCGAATTTGTCGGCGCGGTAGGTCCCAACTCGGCGGCGGTCATCGGAAAATCCTTCCGCGACGTCGCCAACGTCTACGGGCTCGACAGCAGCGGCGAGATTGCTGAACTTCTCGAACGGCGCGACACATGGTCGGGCCGCTCCGTCCTGTGGCCGATCGAAGGCACCGATTTACGTGTGCCCATCGAACTGGCGGCCCTGCCGATCTATTCGCGCGAGCGGGTGTTCATGGGCTTTCGCGGGTTCGGCGTTGCCCGCATGGGTGACGTTACGACCGATCCCGAGGCGATCGGCAAGGCGCTCGCGCCCAAGCCCGTTGCTCCCGTCGATGCATTCAATGGCGAAAAACCCGCCATTGCCATCACACCCGCCGCACCGGTTGAGCCTGCCCGCGACGAAGCCAGGGCTGAAATCATCGAAGGCAATGTCATCCCGTTGAAGACCAACCGTCTTCCGCGCGATGACGGGCGCCTGAACGATGCGGAACGCAATGCCTTCAGGGAAATCGCCGAACGGCTGCGCCGCGAAGTTCTGGCCGACAACCCGAAGGAAGCTGCCCCTGCGGCTGCCGTAACCAATGCCGAAGCGCCATCGGAACAGCCGGCAGTGCCCAATCCGGTCGTGCCGCCGGTTCCCGATGCGGAAGTCGTCGGCCCCGGTTTCACCGTGTCGGCAGACAAAGAGGCAAAGGCAACTGCAGCCGATCCGGCACCGCAGACGGATTTTGCCGAGAATATCCGCACACAAGCCCGGCAAGGCGTCGATACCGCTGTTCTGGCGGCCCTGCCTCTTCCGGTCCTCATCCATCGCCATGGCATTCTTCTCTATGCCAACACGGCCCTGCTCGACGCCACGCTTTATGAAACGCATGCGAGCATCAACGCGGCAGGCGGCCTGAATGCACTTTTCGCCGAGAATCCGGAACAGGCCGACAGCGAGACGGCGGACGGTGTGAACCTGCGTCTGAGCGATGGCACGACCCGGCGCGTTCAGGCGCACCTTCAGGCCGTGCGCTGGGACGAGGACGGCGAACGCGCCTTGTTGCTGGCCCTGTCGCCTGAGGCGCAGCCGCCCGTGGTGCAATCGCCGGAACAGCGGTTCGACGACAGCGAGCGGCAGCTCCTGCAAACCCGCATCGACGAGCTGAATGCGATTCTTGATACCGCGACGGATGGGGTTATCCTGCTTGATTCCGCCGGTGCCATCCGTTCGGTCAATCATTCGGCGGCGGCGCTGTTTGGCTATAATCCGGAAGACGTGGAAGGCAAGGCGTTCTCCCTGCTCTTTGCCATCGAGAGCCAGCGGACGGCCATGGACTATGTCAGCAGCCTGTCGGACAACGGGGTTGCCAGCGTTCTCAATGACGGCCGCGAGGTCATCGGCCGCGAAAGCAAGGGGCGGTTCATCCCGCTGTTCATGACCATCGGCAAGCTCGATGCGTCAAAAGGCTTTTGCGTCGTGTTGCGGGACATCACCCATTGGAAACAGGCCGAGGAAGAGCTGCTCAGCGCCAAGCGCGAGGCAGAGCGCACCTCCAGCCAGAAGAGCGAATTCCTCGCCCGGATCAGCCATGAAATCCGCACGCCACTCAACGCCATCATCGGTTTTTCCGAGTTGATGGCGGACGAAAAATTCGGCCCTGTCGGCAATGAGCGGTATCGCGACTATCTCCACGATATCAGCCGTTCCGGCAATCACGTTCTGTCGCTGGTCAATGACCTCCTCGACATTTCCAAGATCGAGGCGGGTGCGGTGGAGTTCGACTTCCAGGCGGTTTCGCTGAACGACGCTCTCACCGAGGCCGTGGCGATCATGCAGCCGCAGGCAAACCGTGAGCGGGTGATCATCCGCTCCAGTCTTACCTCGCGCCTGCCCGATATTGTCGCCGATCAGCGGTCGATCACCCAGATTGCCCTCAACCTCCTGTCGAACGCCGTGCGTTTTACCGGACCGGGCGGACAGGTGATCGTTTCGACCAGTTACGAACCCAGCGGCGACGTGCTCCTGCGGGTGCGCGATACCGGTATCGGCATGACGCGGCAGGAAGTCGAACAGGCCCTGCGCCCGTACAAGCAGATCACCACACCGAAACATGCGCGCACCGACGGCACGGGTCTCGGCCTGCCATTGACAAAGGCCATGGCCGAGGCAAACCGCGCAAGCTTCGCCATCGATTCCGCGCCGGGGCGCGGCACGATGGTCGAAATCAGTTTTCCGTCGACCCGCGTTCTCGCCGACTGAAAATTGTAAGACAGCTTCCCATCGCCTCATTCAGTCCGCAATGCGATGGCAAACGCTCTGCAACAAATTGGCGCCTGACGATCTCTGGCCCTTGAATTGCAACGCATCATCGCTAAACCGTAGATGGAGAAGCGTAAAACCTTCCGGCGTGCAGCCGGAAGAACAGCAGACATCGGAATGTTCATGTCCTGGTACCGGCCGAGGAACATATTCGCGACAATCATCGCATTGGCTCTCGTCGCCGCGGGACTTCTCGCCGCTATTCCCTATCTCGTCAGCACGGATGTCATCCGTGCCCGGCTCATTCAGGAACTCAGCAACTGGACCGGCTACAGTGTCGAATCGCGGCAGACGCCGCAAATTTCGTTCTTTCCGGTCTTTTCCGCCTCGCTCGCCGACGTGACCATCCGCAATCCCTGGCAGAGTGAAGGCACGCCCTTCATGAAAGCCGAACGCATCGAAGTCGATCTGTCGCTGCTTTCCGCGCTGATGGGCCGGACCGAATTCACCGAGACAACCATCATCCGGCCGCGTTTTGTCATCGACGAGCCGATCAAAAGCCTGTCGCAGATCGGCGAATCCCTGGCAAAAACCGATGGGCGCATCGGCGACGTCATGCGCGAGGCACGGGCTGCCATCGAGGCCAATCCGGCAAAACCGGATATGAGCAATGTGTCGTCGCAGCCGTTCGGACGTATCCGGCTCGAAGATGCGATGGTGACGTTCAAGCGGCCGCTCAACGGGTCGGAAGAGCAGATTTCCAGCATCAGCGGCGTTTTTGAATGGCCGCAGACCTCGGGCGTCGCCAGCTTCCGCGGCAATGCCATCTGGCATGGCGAGGAAACCGAGATCGACAGCTCCGCCAGCAAGGCGCTGCTGCTGCTGGCCGGCGGCACCAGCCCGCTGCAGGTGAACCTGACATCGACGCCGCTCACCCTTGCTTTCAACGGCTCGGCCAATATTGCCAAGAACCAGTTCTTTCAAGGCACCCTGTCGCTAACCTCCCCGTCCCTGCGCCGGACGCTGGAATGGTCGAAGACTCCATCCATTCCCGGCGCGCCGATTGGCAGCTTCGCCCTCGACGCCACGGTTTCCGGCTCGGCCAACCGCATGAAGCTCGACGGTTTGACGGCAACCCTGAACAACAATCCGGCAAAGGGCGGCATTGAAATCGTCCTGAACGATGGAACGCCAAGCATCACCGGCACGCTCGCCTTCGAGACGCTTGACCTCCGCTCCGTGCTGTCAGGCTTCATGCCGCTGCCCGACGGGTCGGCCAATGCCAATGCGGTTATCGATACCCGCTTCCTCAAGCAGGCCAATGTGGACCTGCGCGTCTCCACCCAGAAGGCCACGGCGGGCTCGGTCAATCTGACGAATGTTGCCGCAACCGCGCAGGTTCGCAACGGCCGGGCCATTTTCGACATCGGCGAGGCCGCAGCCTTCAACGGCTCCATTGCCGCAAGTTTCCAGCTGGCCGAAGAAGGCGATGGCGGCGCCACGGGTGAACTGCGTCTCAACGGCACGGATGTGAACAGCGCGGCGATCGCTCCGCTGCTGGGGCTTGGCAACCGGTTCGAGCTCGGCAAAGGCACGATATCCCTTCTTCTCAAGGGACCGATCTCCCGGTGGTCATCGGCCATGGAGAACGCCAAGGGCACCCTCAGCATGCGCTTCGGCACGGGGCAGATCAAAAGCATCGATTTCAACAATCTGCTCAACCGGGCCAAAACGGACCGGTTTTTCAGCCTGAATGAAAAAACCGACGCCTGGCTGGCATTCGACCGGATGGAGATCAAGGCCAATATCATGGACGGTGTGGCAGCCCTCGAGACCGCACAAGTCCAGATGAAATCCGGCGTGCTGAGCTTTGCCGGCATTGTCACCCTTATCGGCAAGAGCCTGGCCTTGACGGGAGACTATGCGGTGCCTGTTCCTGCTGCTGCGGCACCGGTACCCGCACCGGCGCCAGCGGCAACAGCAGCCCCTGCTCCAGCGCCCGCTGACGCGACGGCGCAAGCCGCACCCGCCGAGCAGAAGCCTGCGCCAGTATTCAACCACACGCGCTTCTTTATCGGCGGTTCCTGGGACAATCCGTTTATCTCGCCGATCATTGCACCGGCGAATTAGTGCATCGAGAGGTTAGTGACGGGCAGCGGCCTGCTCGTCACGCGCCTTCTGCACCTCGCGGCGCTTGTTGGCAATCGACGCGATCACCACCCCCACCGCGACGACGGCAATCAGGATGGTACAGGCGGCATTGATCTCCGGCGTCACCCCGAGACGCACCTGCGAGTAAATGCGCATGGGCAGGGTGGTGGCACCGGGACCCGAAGTGAAGCTTGAAATCACGAGATCATCGAGCGACAGCGTGAAGGCGAGCATCCAACCGGATACCACCGCCGGCATGATCACCGGCAGGGTAACCTTGAAGAAGGTGGTGACCGGCGTCGCCCCGAGATCCATGGCCGCCTCTTCGAGCGAACGGTCGAACGTGACCAGGCGCGACTGCACCACGACGGCCACGAAACACATGGTGAATGTGATGTGGGCGAGCGTGACGGTCCAGATACCCCGGTCAAAGCCAATGGCGACGAACAGCAGGAGCAGCGACAGGCCGGTGATGACTTCGGGCATCACCAGCGGCGCATAGATCATCGCTGAAAACAGCATCCGCCCGCGGAAACGGGTATAGCGGGTGAGCGCGAGGGCACCGAGCGTTCCGAGGATCGTCGCGAAGGTCGCCGAGATCAACCCGACGCGGATGGTCACCCACGCCGCATCGATAAAGCTCTTGTTGTTGAACAGCGACACATACCATTTGGTCGAGAAGCCGGCCCATACGGTGACGAGGCGGGATTCATTGAACGAGAAGACAACCAGCAGCACGATCGGCAGGTACAGGAACGCGAAACCGATGACCAGCGAGACGATATTGAAGCGGGACCAGGTGGTGTTCATGTCACTTCTCGCTTTCCTGGGCTTTGGCTTCCGACCGCTGGAACAGCACGATGGGCACGACGAGCAGCGCCAGCAGAACCACGGCGACCGCGGAAGACAGCGGCCAGTCACGGTTGGCGGAGAACTCGTTCCACAGGGTTTTGCCGATCATCAATGTCTCCGACCCGCCGAGAAGATCGGGAATAACGAATTCGCCGACGGCCGGAATGAAGACAAGGAAACATCCGGCGACAACGCCGGGCAGCGACAGCGGGAACGTGATCTTCCAGAAGGCGGTGATGGGCGGGCAGCCAAGATCTTCCGCCGCCTCAACCAGGGAATAATCCATCTTTTCCAGCGTCGAATAGATCGGAAGCACCAGGAACGGCAGATAGGAATAGACAATGCCGATCAGCACCGCGGTATTGGTGTTGAGAATGTTCAGGGGCGTGTGGATGACATTGGCCCACATAAGAAACTGGTTGAGCAGCCCCTCAGGCTTGAGAATACCGATCCACGCATAGACGCGGATAAGGAAGCTTGTCCAGAAGGGCAGGATCACCAGCATCAGCAGGGTTGACCGGACGGTGGCGGGCGCGCGCGCCATGCCGTAGGCGATGGGATAGCCCACCAGCAGCGTCAGGAATGTCGAAATGGCGGCAATGATCACGCTGGACAGATAGGCTTTGACATAGAGCGGGTCGCTGCCGAGGAAGGTATAATTGTCCCAGGAGAACTGCGACACGCTGTTGATCAGCCCCTGCCAGCCCGCCCAGACATCAATCGTCGGCGTATAGGGCGGTATCGCCATCGTCACTTGCGAGAGTGAAATCTTGAAGACGATGATGAACGGGATGAGGAAGAAAATCAGCATCCACAGATAGGGAACGCTGATGACGAGGCGGCTGACGACGGACGCGATCAATTTTTGCATGGCAGCCCCCTAAGCCGTCAACAGGATGCCGGCGTCGGTATCGAAATTGACCCAGACCTTGTCGTCATAGCCAAGCGGGTCTTCGACCGTGCGCACCGCATTCAAACTGGCAGCCTTGATGATCCGGCCACTTTCAAGCCGGACGTGGAAAACCGTCATGTCGCCGAAATAGGCGATATCGTAGAGTTCGCCATGCGCCGCGTTGACAGCAGTGTTTGCCGGTTCCTTGCGGCTGAGGCGGATCTTCTCCGGGCGGATGGCAAACCCGACGGACTGGCCGGTGGAGCAGTCGCGCGTTGCATCCGTGCGAATGGTGATCCTGTCGGCCGGGACATCGATGTCGACCTTGCCGGGCATCACTGTCGAGGCCGTACCTTCGAACATGTTCACATTCCCGATGAAATCCGCCACAAACTTGGAATTCGGGGCTTCGTAGACTTCCGCGGGCGTTGCCACCTGCTTGACTTTGCCCTTGTCCATGACGGCGATGCGATCGGCCATGGTCATGGCCTCCTCCTGGTCGTGCGTCACGACGACGAAGGTCAGGCCAAGCTTCATCTGCAGGTCCATCAGCTCGAACTGCGTTTCTTCACGCAGCTTCTTGTCGAGTGCCCCCAACGGTTCGTCCAAAAGCAGGACCTTTGGCCGTTTGGCAACGCAGCGGGCAAGCGCCACGCGCTGACGCTGGCCGCCGGACAGCTGATGCGGTTTGCGCTTGGCGAACTGCTCGAGCTTGACCAGCTTGAGCATTTCCGCAACACGCGCGTCGATTTCATTCTTCGGCATGCCATCCTGCTTCAGGCCGAAAGCGATGTTGCCCTCGACCGTCATGTGCGGGAACAGGGCATAGGACTGGAACATCATATTGACCGGCCGCTTGTAGGGCGGGATGCCGCGCATATCCTGACCGTCCAGCAGGATACGGCCCGAGGTCGGTTCTTCAAATCCGGCCAGCATGCGCAGGAGCGTGGACTTGCCGCAGCCGGATGCGCCGAGAAGGGCAAAGAATTCACGATTGTAGATCGTCAGGGACAAGTCATCGACCGCGGTAAAGTCACCAAACTTTTTGGTTACATTCTCGAAGGAAATATAGGGTTTTGCTTCAGGATCATTCCAAGGTGCGAATTTACGGCGAAAGCTTCCCAGTGATTTCATGATTGCCCCGGCATTTTGGTCTTGACGTTAAAAACCCCGGCATTTTCTGCCGGGGTTTTCTCGAGATTTACTGGCCTGTTACCACTTTGGTCCAGAGCCGCGTGACGGTTCGCTGCGTTTTCGTGTCGTAAGGCGTCACGGTAAAGAGCTTGGCCAATGTGGCCGCATCCGGATAGACCGACGGATTTTCCAGAATGGCCTTGTCGATGAATTCCTGCGAGGCCTTGTTGCCATTGGCATAGGACACGAAGTTCGAGGCTTTCGCTGCAACTTCCGGACGCATGATGTAATTGATGAACTCGTGCGCTTCGGCCACATGCGGTGCATCGGCAGGGATGGCCATCACGTCAAACCACATCTGCGCACCCTGTGACGGAATGGCGTAGTCCAGCTTCACGCCGGCATTGGCCTTTTCCGCACGCGACTTGGCCTGCAGGATGTCGCCGGAATAGCCGAGTGCCAGACAGATATCGCCGGCAGCGAGTGCATTGATATATTCCGACGAATGGAACTTGCGGATCGACGGGCGAACCGCTGTCAACAGGTCCGCGCCCTTGGCGAGATCGTCGGGATTCTTGCTGTCCGGATCGAGGCCGAGATAGGCCAGCGTGGACGGCAGGACATCCGAGGCAGAATCAAGCACATGGACACCGCAATCCTTGAACTTGGCCGCCATTTCCGGTTTGAACAGGATATCCCAGTTCGGACGCGCATCCGTTCCGAGAATTTCCTTCATCTTGTCGACATTGTAGCCAAGGCCCGTTGTGCCCCACATGTAGTCGACAGCGTACTGATTGCCCGGATCATATTTTTCGATGCGCTGGTTGATCACATCCCACATGTTCTTCAGGTTCGGCAGCTTCGACTTGTCGAGCTTCTGGAACACACCGGCGGCAATCTGGCGCTGCAGGAAGGATGCGGTTGGAACAACGACGTCGTAACCGGTTCCGCCTGCCAGCAGCTTGGTTTCGAGGATTTCATTGGAGTCGAAGGTATCATAGACAACCTTGATGCCCGTTTCCTTGGTGAAGTCAGCCAGGATGCTGTCATCAATATAATCGGACCAGTTGTAGACATTGACAACGCGTTCCTGCGCGCCGGCTGCCGTGGCAAGCCCAAGGGCGAAAGTGGCCGTTAAAAGGATGGATTTGATACCCATAAAATGCCTCCATGCTGCTGGCACCCGATCTTTCAGCCGTGCCAGGGGTTCCCAAATTTCCCCTACCTTTTTAGATTGCGATCACTTCGTCAACAGGGTTGCAGCAACTCCCTCATCTAAAGTTGCTGATCAACGCAATTTTGATCGCCGCATTTTGGTGCACGGCGTCAGGCTGGTGGCTTTCGTGTCGAAGCCGCACGCTGGCGCCGGTATTCCCAGCCCAGATGAAAGAGCAACGCACAAAGGATGATACCGCCGCCGATGATGGTGCGCTGCGTCGGCACTTCATTGTGTAAAAGCCAGACCCAGACGGGCCCGAGCACAGGCTCGAGCGTTCCGATCAATGCGGCGAGCGCCGAGGGGATAAGACGGGCGCCGCTGACGAAAAGGGCAAGGCCAAGACCAAGATTGACGGCCCCAAGAGCAAACAGGAAACCGAAATCCCGCGCGCTCGCCGAGAATGATCCGCTCATCACCGAGGCCGCACAGGCGGCCATCACCACGCCGAGAAAAACCGCGGGTGTCATGCGCAGATGCGCCTTGCGCCGCGTGATCACCGTGGCGGACGCAAAGGCGATGGCAATCAGCAAGGCGAGAAGGTCGCCGATGGGGGAAACCGCGCCATCCAGCGAATCGGAAACCATGATGGCAACGCCGGCAATCACCACGGCAATGGCACCCCAGGTTGCAAGGCTGACCCTTTCGCGAAAGAGCACCCAGGAAATCAGCGCCGCCAGCAGCGGCACCGCCGCCTGGAGCAGCAGGACATTGGCGACCGTCGTGTAGGACAGGGCAACGATGAAGCAGGACGACGCGATGGCAAAACAGATGCCGACGCCCACCCCGGCCAGCCCCATGTTGCGGAACAGCCGCAACGTTCCGTGCGGACCATCGCGGACCAGCATGAAACACAAAAGGAAAAGCCCGGCGAATACGGACCGCCAGAACACCACGGTCCAGTTATCCGTGGTTTCAAGAAAACGGGTCAGAGCACCGCCCGTGCTCCAGGCGATTGCCGAGCCCGCAACCAGCAGGCAGCCGACCGCGGTCTCCGACGCGCTCTTGGCGGGATCGGGCGCAGCAACCGGCGGCAGCGGGACGGACGAAACACTCATGCGGGTACAATGCCAAATTTCAAATCTGCGGTGAGTTTGGGAAACGACTGGCGATTGTCGCTTTCTGCATCGTTTTCGCCCGCAAATCCAGCGGCATCATTGAAAATCGAAAGCACTCAGGCCCGTCACCATCTCATCCAGCCCCAGCGGACGGGTGACCGGCGGCTCGGCACGCGAAAGACAGGCGGATCGCTCGCAGAGACGGCAGGCCGGACCGACCGGCGTCGCACCGATATTCCTGCCGCCGAGCGCAGCGCCATAAACCGTTTCATCGGCGAAACCGATATCGCAGCCGAGCAGGATCGCCGTGCGCCGCGGGCGTTCATTGAAACTGCCTTGCGGCCCCTCAAGCGTGCGGGCAATGGTCATGAATTCAGCGCCACCCGGCATCTCGATGGCTTCCACCAGAATCTGCCCCGGCTGGGCAAAGGCGGCATGCACCGCCAGCTTTGGACACTCGCCGCCGAAGCGCGACTGCGGATAGCCCTGTGCCCCGGCCCGGCGGAAGCGGTTGCCCGCATGATCCACCTCCAGCATGAAGAACGGAATGCCGGCAGCCCCCTGTCTTTGCAGGGTCGTCAACCGATTGGCCGCCTGCTCGAAGGAGACATTGAAACGCGAGCGCAGCACATCGACATCATAGCGGGCGCGCAGGGCAGCGGTCTGGAACGCCTGATACGGCATCATCAGGGCCTGGGCGGCATAGCGGGCAAATTCGAACCGGGCGATGCGGCGCGCTTCGTCGGAGGATAGCTTCAGCTCCTGAATCTCCGCCGCGATGACCACCTGCATGCGGATGAGCACCGCCTCGATGGCCAGTTCACGCAGCTGATCGAATGGCGACAGCCGTTCCGAGATGAACAGGCGCTGCGAATGGCGGTCATAGCGCCGCCGCCAGTTCGGCATGGTCGCGACCGGCAGGACGCGCACCGTGATTCCGTGCTCGCTTTTCAGCCATGCCTTCAAGGCGCCTGAGAGATCATCGCCCGGCTTGATCAGATGGATGAAGCTGTCGACCTCCCCTTCAATGCGGGCAAAATGATTGGGCTTGCGCTCCAGCACTTCCCGCACTTCGCTGAGCGGCAAACGCGTCGCCGACAGCGACGGCACATGCCCTTCCTTTGCCAGCATTCCCGAGAGGTCGGACAGGCGCTCCAGCGATTCCCGGTAGGCGCGATAAAGCTTGATGACACCGGCTGCCGCATTGGGTGCGGCATCGCCGATCTCGATCAGCTCCTGGTCGCCGGGCAATTCACCATTGAGCAAAGGATCGGAAAACACTTCTTTCAGTGCCGCCATGGACGAGCCGGTCTCGGCCTGCAGCGTGTCGAGTTCGATCTTGTAGGTCGATGACAGTTTTAACAGCAGCTGCACCGTCAGCGGACGCTGGTTGCGCTCGATGAGATTGAGGTAGGACGGCGAAATGCCCAGCGCTTCGGCCATGGCCGTCTGCGTCAGCCCCTGCTCATTGCGGATGCGCCGGATGCGGGGACCGGCGAAAATCTTGCCTTCAGCCATTTCCACCCCTTATGTCAGCAATATTGACAAAATTTACACAATTTCAGGCAATCAACCAATATTACAAAATTTACAGATTTACAAATCATATTTGTCAAAGCAGAGACATGCTAACTCGATAAATCCGCCAATTACGGCGATATTTATTGGAATTACTGCACCGCAATGTAAATTCAGTCACATGAACGCAGCCATCGAAACTCCCAAACGACCTGTCTGCGATCGCGTCAACAGAAGCTGGAGAAAGATAATGACTGATTTTTACAATCTCGTACCCAATGCTCCGGGAGGTCGGTTCGATGGTATTGAACGTCCCTATACGCCTGACGATGTCAAAAAACTGCGCGGTTCGGTTCAGATCAAATATACTCTTGCTGAAAACGGCGCCAACCGACTGTGGCAGCTCATCCACGAAGACGGCTTCGTCAATGCCCTTGGCGCTCTGTCGGGCAACCAGGCGATGCAGATGGTGCGTGCGGGCCTTAAGGCGATTTATCTCTCCGGCTGGCAGGTTGCAGCCGACGCCAATACCGCTTCCGCCATGTATCCTGACCAGTCACTGTACCCTGCAAACGCTGCGCCGGAGCTTGCGAAACGCATAAACAAGACGCTGCAGCGCGCCGACCAGATCGAAACCGCGGAAGGCAAGGGCCTGTCAGTCGATACATGGTTCGCACCGATCGTTGCCGACGCGGAAGCCGGCTTCGGCGGCCCGCTCAATGCCTTCGAGATCATGAAGGCTTTCATCGAGGCTGGCGCTGCGGGCGTGCATTATGAGGACCAGCTGGCATCGGAAAAGAAGTGCGGCCATCTCGGCGGCAAGGTTCTGATCCCGACCGCTGCCCATATCCGCAACCTGAATGCCGCGCGGCTTGCTGCCGACGTCATGGGAACGCCGACCCTGGTCATCGCCCGCACGGATGCGGAAGCCGCAAAGCTTCTGACCTCGGATATTGACGAGCGCGACCGCCCCTTCGTCGATTATGATGCGGGACGGACCACGGAAGGCTTTTATCAGGTCAAGAACGGTCTCGACTCCTGCATCGCCCGGGCGATCGCCTATGCGCCGCATGCGGACCTGATCTGGTGCGAGACGTCGAAGCCGGATCTCGAACAGGCCAAGCGCTTTGCCGAAGGCGTGCGCAAGCAACATCCGGACAAGCTGCTCGCCTACAACTGCTCGCCGTCGTTCAACTGGAAGAAGCATCTGGACGAAGCGACGATTGCCAAGTTCCAGCGCGAGCTGGGTGCGATGGGCTACAAGTTCCAGTTCATCACGCTGGCCGGGTTCCATCAGCTCAACTTCGGCATGTTCGAGCTGGCACGCGGCTACAAGGATCGTCAGATGTCCGCCTATTCGGAGCTGCAGGAAGCGGAATTCGCCGCCGAGGTAAACGGCTACACCGCCACCAAGCACCAGCGCGAGGTCGGCACGGGCTATTTCGATGCGGTCTCGCTGGCCATCACGGGCGGTCAGTCGTCGACGACGGCCATGAAGGAATCGACCGAGACGGCACAGTTCCGTCCGGCAGCCGAGTAACAGGCACCCAATCCGGACCGTCGGCGAGGCCCTTACATGCCGCCGGTCCATACGGGACAATCATTTGATTGTTCCACTGCAACGCCAGAAACAAGGAGCATCATCATGGCACCGCAGACACGCGTGAAGGAACGGGCCGAGGAGCAATCATCGGCCATGAATGCAGACCAGCAGGCTGTCATTCGCATGGTCGCGAATGATCTGCATCGCCTCAACCAATCCGTCATGAAGGCAGTGGATGCCGGCGTGTCCGTGGAGCTGGTCCGCTCCGCCCGCCACCACGGCGGCGACGGCAACTGGGGCGACCTGCTGATCCCGGTGGTCGTCACCCGGCAATAGCTCACCGTGGCCTTCTCTGGTTTCGGTCTGGAACCAGCACGGCGCGCTGAACCGTCCGCAAGCGATTGCGGACGGTTTTGGTTTTTGACGGCGAATTACCCGAAAGTCTGGATTGATTGACGTCATCGCATTTGTAATCTAATTATTACATGCTTGAGATACGTCAAACACAGGTCTTCGCGGATTGGCTGGATCGCCTGAAGGACAGGCACGCCAGGCATATGATAGCGCAAAGGATTGTGCGTCTTCGGCATGGGCACAGCGGCGACGTGCAGCCTGTCGGCGAGGGTGTCAGCGAGCTTCGTCTTCACCACGGCCCCGGCTATCGCCTTTATTTTGTCCAGCATGGAACGGTCTTGATCATTCTTCTGTGCGGTGGCGACAAAAGCAGCCAGCAGAAAGACATCCGGAAGGCTAAAGCTCTCGTTGCGGATTTGGAGAAAGAAAAATGACGATCAGGACAACCCCCTTCGACCCGGCGCGCTATTTCGATACGCCGGAGTCACAGGCCGAACTCTTGAGCGATGCATTTGAAACAGGCGATGCAAGCTATATTGCCGACGCCCTTGGAATCGTTGCCCGCGCAAAAGGCATGACACAAATTGCCAGGGAAGCAGGTGTCACGCGGGAAGCCCTGTACAAAACGCTGAGCGCCAAGGGCGATCCCAAACTGACCACCTTGCTTGGCGTCCTGAAGGCGCTGGGTGTGCAGCTTGCTGTTACGCCGAAACACGCCGCATAGAGTTCAGCTTCGTACCTTTGCACCGTCCGCAAGCGATTGCGGACGGTTTTGGTTTTTGACGGCGAAAAACACGACCACAATTTTCTCGTGCCAGCCTTCCCATAGCGATGAGTTTTGATCTATCATCCGAAAACCGTAATAAATTCTGGTGATTGATGCCTTCTGAAACCCCTGAGAAGAAACCCGCACGGACTTCAACGCGGCGGCGCACGCCTGCCTATGTCAAAGCCACACGCGGCGTAAAAAACTGGCGCGAAGCTTCCGAATGGCTGGCCTGGCGGGATATCGAAGACATTGAATGCATCACGCCCGATCAGGCTGGTGTTGCCCGCGGCAAGATGATGCCGTCGAAGAAATTCACGTCCAATACGTCACTGGCACTTCCATCCGCCGTCTTCATGGCGACGATCACTGGCGACTATCCGGAAGACGGTTACGGCTTTTCCTATCCGGAAGACGATGGCGATCTGAAATTGATGCCTGACCTCTCTACTCTTTCGGTCGTGCCGTGGGAGAGTGACCCGACCGCGCAGGTCATTTGCGACCTCGTGAACAAGGATGGCGCTGCGGTGGAATTCACCCCGCGCAACGTGCTCAAGCGCGTTGTGGCCGCCTACAGCAAGAAGGGCCTGAAGCCGGTTGTGGCTCCGGAAATCGAATTCTATCTCGTCAAGAAGAACCCCGATCCCGATTATCCGCTGACCCCGCCTGTCGGCCGGTCCGGCCGTGCCATCGGCGGCGGCCAGGGCTATTCCATCGCCGGCGTCAACGAGTTCGACGAACTGATCGACGATATCTATCATTTCTCCGAGGGCCAGGGCCTGGAGATCGACACGCTGATCCATGAAGAAGGTGCGGCGCAGCTGGAAATCAACCTGCGCCATGGCGATCCCGTCGAGCTTGCGGACCAGGTGTTCCTGTTCAAGCGCACCATCCGCGAAGCGGCGCTGAAGCACGATATGTATGCAACCTTCATGGCCAAGCCCATCCAGGGCCAGCCCGGATCGGCCATGCATATCCACCAGTCGATCGTCGACAAGAAGACCGGGCGCAACGTGTTTTCCAATCCCGACGGCAGTGAAAGCGAGGCATTCCGCCACTTCATCGGCGGCATGCAGAAGCATGTTCCGGCCTCTCTGGTCATGTTCGCGCCCTACGTGAATTCATACCGGCGGCTGACACCGGCGGCTTCTGCGCCGGTCAATGTCAAATGGGGCTATGACAACCGCACGACGGCCTTCCGCGTGCCGCGTTCGGACCCCAATGCCCGGCGTGTGGAAAACCGCATTCCGTCGTCCGACGCCAATCCCTATCTTGCCCTGGCGGCGTCGCTCGCCTGCGGCCTGCTCGGCATGAACAACAGGATCGAGCCGGATGCACCGGCCTCGACCACGGTCAACGACAATCTGATCGAATTGCCGCGCGGGCTGATCGAGGCGACCATATTGTTCGAACAGGACAAGGACCTGACGGCCATGCTGGGACAGTCCTTTGCCATCACCTACGCAGCCATCAAACGGGCGGAGTTCGAGACTTTCATGGAGGTTATCAGTCCATGGGAGCGTGAATATCTGCTGTTGAACGTCTGATTTGAGTGAGGTTTCTTTGGTTGCAGGAGCACTGTGCGTGGTTCGACAAGCTCACCATGTGGGAGATGGAGGATCGCAGAATCGGCATTGCAGCCAATACCTTCCCCTCATGGTGAGCTTGTCGAACCACGCACAATGGTCGTGCAGCAAACCAGCAAACAAGATTGCTTCATAACATGCCCTATCAGTCACCGATTTCCCCCGGCGTCTCCTGGTATGAGTCGACCATTGCGGATCGCACCGAATATCCGGCACTGGACGGTTCGCGCACCGCCGACGTTGTCATCGTGGGCGGCGGCTTTACCGGCCTTTCCGCCGCCGTTCACCTCGCCTCGGCGGGTGTCGACGTCGTCCTGCTGGAAGCCTACCGTTTCGGTGACGGCGCCTCCGGGCGCAATGGCGGTCAGCTCGGCACCGGGCAGCGCGCCTGGGCGGAGGAGCTGGAAGGACAGTATGGCTTTACCCGCGCCAAGGCGCTGTTCGACCTTGCCGAAGAGGCGAAGGCGCACCTTCTGCAGTTCGCCGACACGCACAAGATCGACATCGAATTCGTGCCGGGGCAAATGTCCGTTGTGCACAAGAAGCGCTATCTGAAAGATTACCGCGCCCACGCGGAACTGATGGCAACCCGTTTCGGCTATCCACATATTCATTACATGGATGCGGCGGAGACAGCGGAACGCCTCGGCTCCACGCGCTATCTCGGCGGCGTCTACGATGCGGGCACCGGTCATATCCAGCCGATGAAACTTGTGGTTGGCACAGCACAAGCAGCAGCCCGGGCCGGAGCCCGTCTTCACGAGAATACCCGGGTTACCGGCATCACCTCGCAGAACGGACGGGTGACGGTGGCAACGGCCAAAGGCAACGTGACGGCCGCCAAATGCCTGATCGCGGTCAATGCATACGGCGGCAACCTCGAACCGATCAGCGCTTCGCATGTCATGCCGATCCGCTCGTTCATCGGCGCCACGGTGCCGCTTGGCCAAGACAGTCCGGTCCTGCCCGGCGGCGAAAGTGTCGACGACTCGCGCTTTGTCGTGCGCTATTTCCGCCGCTCCAAGGATGGGCGGCTGCTGTTCGGCGGACGGGAAGCCTATACCGCAGACAATCCGCTCGATATCAGCACCCATATCCGCCGGCAGATCGCCGAGATTTATCCGGCACTCGCCGACGTGGAAATCACGCAGGCCTGGGGCGGCTCCGTCGGCATCACCCTGCCCCGGCAGCCTTTCGTGCGCGAAGTCATGCCCAACGTCATTTCGGCGGGCGGCTATTCCGGTCATGGCGTGATGCTGTCGAACTATGTCGGCAAGCTCTATGCCGAGACCGTCGCCGGCAACCGCGACCGCCTGAAACTGCTGGAAGAGCTGAAAGTACCGGCCTTTCCGGGCGGGCGCACCTTCCGCGCGCCGCTGCTGTTTCTCGCGCTCAGCTGGTATGCCCTGATGGACCGGATCTGAATCCCAGCTAGTTCCCCCGGTACACGGGGGCCCGCCGCCCGATCCAGGCATTCAACCCTTCCCGCGTATCGTGCGAGGCGGCGACACGGGCAAACTGTTCGCTTTCCATCTGCAGCCCCTCGCCGATGGGCATGTTCAACCCGCGTGTGACGGCGGTGATGATGCCCGCAGCCACCACCGGGGAATGACGCAGAATACGGCCGGCAAGCTCAAGCGCTGCGGGAAGCAGGTCTTCATGGGGAACCACCCTGTTGACCAGCCCGAGTTCCAGGGCTCTCGCCGCTGAAAAGGTATCGCCGGTCAACAGCAGTTCCAGCGCGCGCTTGCGGCCGGCAAGGCGCGGCAGGCGCTGGGTGCCGCCAAAGGTCGGCGGGATGCCGATATTGATTTCAGGCTTGGCAAACACGGCCCGCTCGCTCGCAACGGCCAGATGCACCGCCTCGGTGATTTCACAACCGCCGCCGAAGGCAATGCCGTTGACGGCAGCGATGATCGGCTTGCCAAACGCCTCCATCCGCGCGGTCATCGCCTGCCCCCGCCGCACGAACGCCCTGACGGCGATATCGATGCCTTCGCCTATGCTCTGCGAGAATTCATGAATGTCTCCGCCCGCCGAAAATGCCCGGTCGCCTGCGCCTGTCAGAATGACGGCGCGGATGCCGGGATCATCCTCGATGCGATCGAGAAGCTGCAGCAGCAGATCATTGGTTGCGTAGTTCAGGGCATTGAGCTTTTCCGGCCGGTTCAGGGTCAGAAACGCGATATTGCCGTTGATTTCGAAGAGCACGGGATCGGACATCGATTTTGCCTTTCACTGGGAAGGATCAAGGCCGAAGATGTAATGCTCCATGCACATTGTGTATATTCACTAGCTAGTATACTTTATCGCCATGCCAAGGACATCCGACCCGACCCGCGACCGCATTCTCGATGCAGCCAGCCGCCTGTTCTATGCGGAGGGCATTCGTGCTGTCAGCGTGGATGCCGTTGCGGAAGCGGCGGAGCTCACAAAGCGGACGCTGTACTATCACTTCAAGAGCAAGGACGATCTGGTTGCCGCCTATCTCCAGTCGCGCGACCAGCCCAATCTTGCGCTGTTTGCCAAGTGGTTCAACGCGGCGGACGGCACGATTGCGGACAAGGTCGAAGCGATCTTCACCCATCTGGCCAGGGCTGCGCGGCACAAAAAATGGAAGGGCTGCGGTTTCCTGCGGACAGCTGCCGAACTGGCCAACATGCCCGGCCACCCCGCCATCAAGATCGGTTCCGCGCACAAGAAGAAATTCGAGGCGTGGCTGGCGGATGTTCTGGCAACAGCGGGAGTGGAAGAGCCGCCAGCCCTCGCCCGGCAGATCGTGCTGCTGATGGACGGGGCCTTTTCCATCATGCTTGTCCATCGTGATGCCAGCTATGTCGAGGCTGCGGGCAAAGCGGCGGCGGCACTTGTTCACCTGTCGGAAATCAGGGATGCCGAGCGATACTCGCTTTCAAACAAGCCTCAGTTGTCCAAATAACTTCCAGGACTGTAGAGAAGCTGGACTCGCCTGGCGTTCATCAACTGCTTGGGAGAGAACCAGAAAAATCTCTCGCTCTCAGGATCGTCATCGATGGCAAATTGCAAGCTGCGGAAGATCGCCAGCCAGACAAGCTTGGAACAATAGAAGCCGGAATCGTCATTCAAATCCAGATTGAAGAATTCATAGGGGCGGCCAAGATATTTTTTTGCTTCGGCTGGTATTTCCGAGCGCTGGTCCTGCGGCAGGTCCGCAACGCGGCCATGCCAGACCTCTTCCCCAGGACGGGAAGCAAGCCAATTTTCATAGGGTTGCCTGACAACGCCCCTGCCGGAAACGGCTTCGATCACAAACGGCTTGCCATCGCAAATTTCAAGAATAGCCACATGTCCGACGTAGACGATTGATCCCGTCCCCAGCGATTCCTTGCTCAGCTTTTGCGGCCCGTGATATCGTTTTGCGAACTCTTCAAAATCCAGCCTGTTGAGCCGGGCTTCCCGCGCTGCGGTGAAATCCGGATCGGATTTCGCCACCTGCTCCAGGTAAGCACGCTTCTCGGTCTCGAATTTTTGCCTGTCGTAAAAATCGGTTGGAACCTGCCGCATGTCAGGCGCGTAGGCCGCGGAATAGGGAACGATAACCCCCGGCTTCTTCGGCCACACAAAATCACCTGACTGGAACTCCAACGGATCGGGCCGCAACGTTTTCGCCGTGGTGACAGGCTCTGATGCCGCCAAGCTACACCTTCCTCACAATCACGCTGCCGACGGAATAGCCGGCACCGAAGGAACAGATGACGCCGAGACTGCCCGGTGCAAGGTCATCGGAATATTGGGAGAAGGCAATGATCGATCCCGCGGAGGACGTATTGGCATAGTCCTGCAGGATATTCGGCTGTTCCCCCGTTTCCGGTTCACGCCCCAGCACCTTCGAGCCGATCAGATCGTTCATGCCCTTGTTGGCCTGATGCAGCCAGAGCCTCGACAGATGTGCCGGTGCGATATTCTCGTCGGCAAGATGGGTAAGGATCAGGTCGGAAACGATCGGCACGACCTGCTTGAACACCTTGCGGCCTTCCTGACGGAACAGCATGTCGCGGCGGTCGGTCATGTGGCCCTCGCGCGTGCGGCGCAGGAACCCGTTATTGTTGCGGATATTGTTGGAGAACTGGGTCAGGCAGCGGGTCGAGATGATCTCGAACCGGTCCGGTGCGGTTGCAAGGTCGTCGCGCTCCAGCAGCACCGCCGTGCAGACATCGCCGAAAATGAAATGGCAGTCGCGGTCACGCCATTCGAGATGGGCGGAGCAAATCTCCGGGTTGACCATGAGGATGGCGCGGGCCGATCCCGAACGGATCATGTCGGCCGCCGCCTGGATGCCGAATGTCGCCGACGAACAGGCAACGTTCATGTCAAAGCCGAAACCCTGTATTCCCAGCGCTTCCTGCACCTCGATGGCAATCGCCGGATAGGGGCGCTCGTGATTGGACGCGGCGCAGATCACGGCATCCACGTCGGCAGCGGTTCGGCCGGCCTTGGCCAGCGCCGCGGTTGCCGCCTTGACCGCCATTTCAGCCATGACAGACAGTTCATCATCACTGCGCTCCGGCAGGACAGGATGCATGATCGCCGGATCGAGAATTCCCGACTTGTTGAGCACGTAGCGCCGCTCGATCCCCGATGCGCGGACGATGAAGTCTTCCGCGGACATCGTCATCGGTGCGCGCGTGCCTGCCGCAATCTCATCGGCATGGATTTCGTTCTGCCGCACGGCATAGCTGTTGAATGCTTCAACGAGTTCGGCATTGCTGATGGAGAGTTCCGGCGTAAAGACACCGGTACCGCTTATGACAACCTTATGCATGGCGTTTCCATAGTTTTTATCTGCCTCAAGCGTTAGACGCTCAAACGTCCGCGCGCAAGTTGTCATCAAGAGTTCACGCGCCGGCTTTAGCGTTCCCCCTAGTGTTTGAAGCAAATACTGGGGATTTCCTGATGACGGTAAGCAATGCGACTGACACACGTCTGTTGAAAGACGAACACCCGCTCGACAAACCAAGCAATTTAGGCAATTGGCCTAATTATGCGGTGGTCGCCATCCTGATCGGCGGCCTTTTTTATGTCGGATATTCACTCACCCAGGATTTGACCAGCTCGGTCGCCGTGCCGTGGATTCTTCTTGGGCTTGCGCTGGTTACGGCCCTGGGCTTTGAATTCGTCAATGGTTTTCACGACACCGCCAATGCCGTTGCAACGGTGATCTATACGAATTCGCTTCCCGCCGAGATCGCCGTGATCTGGTCGGGCATTTTCAATTTTCTCGGGGTCATGACCGCAAGCGGTGCCGTTGCCTTCGGTATCATCTCGCTTCTGCCGGTGGAACTGATCATGCAGGTCGGTTCGAGCGCCGGTCTTGCCATGGTGTTTTCACTTTTGACCGCCGCCATTCTGTGGAACCTCGGCACCTGGTATCTGGGCCTGCCCGCCTCCAGCTCGCACACGCTGATCGGTTCGATTGTCGGCGTCGGTCTCGCCAATCAATTCCTGGCGCCGACAGGCACTGCCACCAGCGGCGTCGACTGGTCGAAGGCCACGGAAGTCGGCATGTCGCTGTTGATTTCGCCGCTCGTCGGCTTCGGCATGGCCGCCCTGCTGCTGCTGGCGATGCGGCTGCTGATCAAAAACAAAGCCCTCTATGAAGCGCCGAAAGGCCAGACTCCTCCGCCTTTGTGGATCCGCGGCCTGCTGATTTTCACCTGTACCGGTGTCAGCTTCGCCCATGGCTCCAATGACGGCCAGAAGGGCATGGGTCTGATCATGCTGATCCTGATCGGTGTCGTGCCGACATCCTTCGCGCTCAACCGCACCCCGGATATCAATTATCTCGAAGCCTACAAGTCCGCCGCGACCGCAGCCGCGACAACGCTGCGCTCCTATGAAAAGCCCGGCATCACCGTCACCGATGCCAATTCGGTGGTCAGCAATGCGGTGCGCAACAAGACATGGAGCGATGAAACCACCGTCGCATTGCGCCAGTTCATTGACCAGACCAATGCCAGCATATCGCCGTATGGCTCCGCGTCGACGGTTCCGGTCGGCATGGTCAGCAACACCCGCAATAACATGTATCTGACCGGCGAGGCGTTGAAACTGATCGACAAGGCCAAACTGCTGCCGATGCAGCCCGCCGACCTTGCCACCATCAAGACCTATCACCAGGCCATCGACAATGCGACGAAATTCATCCCGACCTGGGTGAAGGTTGCCGTGGCGCTGGCCCTCGGTCTGGGCACGATGGTCGGCTGGCGCCGGATCGTCGTCACCGTCGGTGAAAAGATCGGCAAGACGCACCTCACCTATGGGCAGGGTGCTTCGGCCGAACTGGTTGCCATGGGGACGATCTTCACTGCCGACACGCTGGGCCTGCCGGTCAGCACGACCCACATTCTCTCGTCAGGCGTGGCGGGGTCGATGGTGGCAAATGGCTCGGGCCTGCAGATGTCGACGGTGCGTAACCTGCTGATGGCCTGGGTGCTGACACTGCCGGTGTCGATTGCCCTGTCCTTCACCCTGTTCGTGATCCTGCGCCAACTGATTTAGTCCGGAATGAAAAATGGCCGGCAATGCCGGCCATTTTCGCTTGATCAGGATCCCTTCGGCGCATCGGCGCCTTCGGTTACCTCGGCCCAGGCATCAAAATCCCGCTGCAGTTCGGTAATCTTGCTGCGGGCTCCGGCGAGTGCAAACTTGCCAAGCAGCAGGCGCAGGGGCGGCGTGTCCGCTTCCACGGCCTGGACGATCGCCTTGACCGCCCGCACAGGATCGCCCGGCTGATTGCCGCTGGATGTCCTGATCTGCTGCATGCGCTGATCGGACGTCTCGCGATAATCCTCAATGGTCGTGGGTGCCTCGTTGGCCGAGCGTCCGGCCCAGTCCGTGCGGAAACCACTGGGTTCCACGATCAGAACCTTGATCCCAAGGTGCGCGACTTCCTTGGACAGGGCTTCCGAAATCGCTTCGACGCTGAACTTGGTGGCATTGTAGAAGCTCACGGCCGAATTGGCCACAAGACCGCCAATCGATGAAATATTGACGACGGTCCCCGACCGCTGCTTGCGCATGACGGGCAGGACGGCCCGGGTCATGTTGACGAGACCCCAGACGTTGATTTCGAACATCTTGCGCACTTCATCGATGTCGCTCTCTTCGAGCGAACCGAAATAGCCGATACCGGCATTGTTGACGAGCACATCGATACGGCCGAAGCGGGCTTCCGCCGCCTTGACGGCAGCGGCAATATCGTCCGCATTGGTCACGTCGAGTTTGAGGACAAGTGCCTTGTCTTCATTGCCCCGCGCCAGATCTTCGACCTGTGCGGGGTTACGTGCGGTGATGACGGTGGGATAACCCAGTTCAAGCGTATGGCGCGCCAGCTCGCGGCCAAAACCGGTTGAACAGCCAGTGATAAACCAGACGGGTTTCGATGTCATGATCATGTCCTTGAAGGATGAGCCGCGCCGCTGATCGGACCACGATCAGCCGGATACAGCCATTGGGGAAATTGGACGACACTCCGGATGTAGGCCGATCTGCTTCCCGTTCAAGACAAAATCAGTTGATCCCGTCTAAATACAGCGCCCGCCGTCGACTTCCAGCGCCACGCCCGTGATGAACTCAGCCTCGCTGGAAGCGAGCCAAAGGGCCGCATTGGCGATATCCAGCGGTGTCGACAGGCGGCCGAGCGGGATCGAAGCCTTGAACTGCGCGCGCTTTTCCGGTGTGTCCTCGCCCATGAACAGGCTGAGCATCGCGGTATCTCCTGCGACCGGGCACAGGCAATTGACCCGGATATTCTTCGGTGCCAGTTCAACCGCCATGGATTTCGTCGCTGTGATCGCCCAGCCCTTGGACGCATTGTACCAGGTGAGGCCGGGACGCGGACGCAGGCCAGCCGTGGACGCCGTGGTGATGATGGAGCCACCGCCCTGCATTTCCATGATCGGCACCACGGCAAGCGTTGAATAGTAGATCGCCTTCATATTCACCGCAGTGATAAGGTCGAAGGTGCTTTCATCCACCTCGAGCATCGAGCCATTGCGGTGGGTGAACCCAGCATTGTTGATCATGATGTCAACGCGGCCGAATGCATCCATTGCGGCAGCAACCATCGCATCGATATCGTGTTTGCGCGAAACGTCCACCTCTACGGCAATCGCCTTTTTTCCAATGGCGGCAGCAACCGTTTCCGCACCCTTGTGGTTCAGGTCGGCGACGACGACATTGGCCCCCTCTTCGGCAAAGCGCTTCGCCATTCCCTCGCCGAAACCGGCGGCTGCGCCGGTGATGATCGCTGTCTTGCCTGCCAAACGGGTCATGTCATTTCCTCATGCTATTGATCTTGAATGGGATTGTTCCGGGTGTCGGCCCGGTCAGTCGTGGCGGAACACGACCGTTTTGGTTGCGGACATATCGAAGAGCGCTTCAAAGCCCTTTTCCCGCCCGTGACCGGACTTCTTGAAACCGCCAAACGGCAGTTCGACGCCGCCGCCAGCACCATAGGCGTTGACGAAAACCTGTCCGGCGCGAACTTTCTTGGCGACACGGTGCTGGCGGGCACCGTCCCGGGTCCAGATACCCGCGACGAGACCGTAATCGGTGCCGTTGGCAAGCCTGATGGCATCCGCTTCGTCATCGAATGCGAAAAGCGACAATACCGGCCCGAACACTTCTTCCTGTGCCAGAACCGACGCGGGATCGACAGCGCCGAAAAGCACGGGAGCGACGTAGTAACCCTCCACGGGCGCTTCGACATGAATGGAGCCGCGGGCAACAACCTCAATCCCGGACTCGGCAGCGGAAGTGATGAAGTTCTCGACCTTGCGCTTCTGCGCCGGGTTCACCATCGGGCCAAGGTCAAGGTCCATATCGTGCGGTGCGGCGACAAGCTTGCTGAAGCGCTCGCCAAGGGCGGCAGCGACGTCATTATAGAGAGGACGCTCGATCAGGATACGGCTTCCCGCCGAGCAGGTCTGACCGCCGTTCTGGATGATGGCATTGACCAGAACCGGCAGGGCCTTTTCCACGTCCGCATCGGCAAACAGGATTTGCGGCGACTTGCCGCCCAGTTCCATGGTGACGCCGCGATTGTTCGCGGCGGCGGCCTGCTGGATCGCGGTCCCGGTGACGGGCGAACCGGTGAAGGTGACGTAATCAATCCCCGGATGCGATGACAGTGCGGCACCTGCATCACGGCCATAACCGGTGATGACATTGAGAACGCCATCGGGAAATCCTGCCTCAATGGCCAGTTCACCGATACGGATGGCGGACAGCGAGGCATCCTCGGCCGGTTTGATGACCAGCGTGTTGCCCATCGCCAACGCGGCGCCAACCACGCGCGCCATGATCTGCATCGGATAGTTCCATGGAATGATGCCGGCAACCACACCGTGCGGTTCGCGCAGCGTCAGCGCCGTGAAGCCGTCGAGAAAGGGAATGGTATCGCCATGGATCTTGTCGGCGGCACCGCCATAGAATTCATAGTAGCGCATGGTCGCGGCGACATCCGCCTTGCCCTGACGGACCGGCTTGCCGGTATCGCGCGATTCGAGCGCCGCAAGTTCGTCGCCATGCTCTTCGACGAGCTGGCCGAGCCGTGTCAGCAGGCGGCCACGCTCGAAAGCCGGCATCCGGCTCCAGGGTCCGTGTTCGAAGGCTTGCCGCGCTGCACGCACGGCGCGATCCACATCATCGGCATTGCCCGCCGGGATGGTGGCGAAGGGCAAACCATCGGACGGACACAAAACAGTGATCGTTTCCTGCGAGAGTGCGGCGACCCGCCGGCCATTAATGATATTCAGGAAATTCTTATCCTGTGCGACAATTCGAGAGAGATTCTGATCCATGACGGGTTCCTGCTTTGCGCCGATGGTATTGGAATTGAACCGTCTTGGGAATGCATTTTGACGCAGAAGACGGATCGGTGCTGGCCTTTTTAAATCGATTAGATTATACAGGCCTGCATCAGCGGAACACCTATTTTTGGCATAGCGAGACTTAATCTTATGACAAGCCAGATTATCCCGGTTGAACCTTTTGACTGCATCGTCTTCGGCGGCAGCGGCGATCTTGCCGAGCGCAAACTGATCCCCGCGCTCTATCAACGCCAGCGGGACGGACAGTTGACGGAGCCCACGCGCATCATTGGCGCATCGCGTTCGGCGATGTCCGATGCCGACTACCGCAAGTTTGCGGAAGCCGCGATCAAGGAACATGTCAAACCGGAAGAGATCGACAAGAAGCAGGTGGAGCAATTCCTGCAGCGCCTGTCCTATGTAGCCGTCGATGCGACATCGGACAATGGCTGGGACGATCTCAAAAGTGCGATTGGCGACGCGAACAGGAAGATCAGGGCGTTTTACCTCGCGGTCAGCCCGAGCCTGTTCGGCGACATTGCCAGCCGCTTGAAGAAATATGAGCTGATCACCGATCAGACCCGCATCATCGTCGAAAAGCCGATCGGCCGCGATCTTAAATCCGCCATTGCGCTCAATGACACGATCGGCAGCGTCTTCAACGAACAGCAGATTTTCCGCATCGATCACTACCTCGGCAAGGAAACGGTGCAGAACCTGATGGCGCTGCGCTTTGCCAATGCGCTGTACGAGCCCCTGTGGAACTCGGCGCATATCGACCACGTGCAGATCACCGTCGCGGAAGCGGTCGGCCTCGAAGGCCGCGCCGGCTATTACGATACGGCCGGTGCGCTGCGCGACATGGTGCAGAACCACATGCTGCAGCTTCTCTGCCTTGTTGCGATGGAGCCTCCCGCATCCATGGATGCCGATGCCGTGCGCGACGAGAAGCTGAAAGTCCTGCGCTCGCTTGCCCGCATCGATGGCAAGAATGCCGAAGAGCTGACCGTGCGCGGCCAGTACCGCGCCGGTGCGTCCGCCGGCGGCCCGGTCAAGGGCTATCAGGAAGAGCTGGGCGCGACGAGCAACACGGAAACCTTCGTCGCCATCAAGGCCGAGATCGCCAACTGGCGCTGGGCCGGCGTGCCGTTCTACCTGCGCACCGGCAAACGCCTTGCCACGCGGGCCTCTGAAATCGTCGTTTCGTTCAAGCCCATTCCGCACTCGATCTTTGGCGAGAGCGCGGGCCGGGTCGTCGCCAATCAGCTGGTGATCCGCTTGCAGCCCGATGAAGGCGTGAAGCAGTGGATGATGATCAAGGATCCGGGTCCGGGCGGCATGCGCCTGCGCCACGTTCCGCTCGACATGAGTTTTGCGGAATCGTTCCAGGTGCGCAGCCCCGATGCCTATGAACGCCTGCTGATGGATGTGGTGCGCGGCAACCAGACCCTGTTCATGCGCCGCGACGAAGTTGTTGCCGCATGGCGCTGGATCGATCCGATCCTGAAAGCCTGGACCGACAATGACCAGTCCGCAGCAGGTTATACCGCCGGTACATGGGGACCATCCGCGGCCATCGCCTTGATTGAACGCGACGGACGCACCTGGCACGAGACATGATCATGCAGCAGACACTGAACAGTTTTGCCGATGGAAACGCTCTTGCGGAAGCACTGGCGACCAGTGTTGCAGCACACCTGCAGGCCGCATGCGATGCGCGCGGCAAGGCGGTTCTGGCGGTATCGGGCGGAACCACCCCTGCCCGCTTTTTCAAGGCGCTGTCGGTCAAGGACCTGCCCTGGACCCGGATCACCGTCACGCTGGTGGACGAACGTTTCGTGCCGCCAAGCAATGACCGCTCCAACCAGAAGCTGGTGACGGAGCTGCTTCTGCAGAATGCCGCAGCGAAGGCCAATTTCGTCGGGCTCTATCATGCGTCTGCGGATGCGGACGCTGCCGTTCAATCCGCGGCGACCGCCATCGCCGCACTGGGCCAGCCTTTCGACGTGACCATTCTCGGCATGGGCGGCGATGGTCATACGGCCTCGTTCTTCCCCGGCGGCGACCGCCTTGCCGACGCGATTTCGATGACGCAGCCGGCGCTCGTCCTGCCGATGCAGGCGGAGGGTGCCGGTGAACCGCGCCTGACACTCACCCTGCCGGTGATCGTTCATTCCCGGTTCGTTGTCCTGCACATCGAAGGCGACGGCAAAAAAGCCGTCCTCGACAAGGCGCTTGGCGACGGGGCAACCGCTGACATGCCCATTCGCGCTATCCTGCGCCACACACCCATCAATCTTGAGATTTTCTGGGCTCCATAAGGAGAAAACCGATGACCGTCCTGCAAAGGGTCAAAAGCATTACCAACCGCATCCGTGAGAGGTCGATCCCGACCCGCGATGTCTATCTCGACCGCCTGCGCGAAGCTGCTTCCCACAAGCCGAAACGCACTGCATTGGCCTGCGCCAATCTCGCTCACGGCTTTGCCGCCTGCGGACCGTCCGACAAGGCCGCGCTGGCTGGCGATGTTGTGCCCAATATCGGTATCATCACCTCATACAACGACATGCTGTCGGCGCATCAGCCGTTCGAAACCTATCCGCAGCTGATCAAGGCGGCCGTGCACGAGGCGGGCGGCGTGGCGCAGGTTGCCGGCGGCGTGCCGGCCATGTGCGATGGCGTGACCCAGGGACAGCCGGGCATGGACCTGTCGCTGTTCTCCCGCGATGTCATTGCCATGGCGACGGCCGTTGGCCTGTCGCACGACATGTTCGATGCGGCTGTTTATCTCGGTGTCTGCGACAAGATCGTGCCGGGCCTCGTCATCGGCGCGCTGACATTCGGTCACCTGCCCGCCGTGTTCATCCCGGCCGGTCCGATGACCACGGGCCTTCCCAATGACGAGAAGGCAAAGACACGCCAGCTCTACGCGGAAGGCAAAGTCGGCCGCGATAAATTGCTGGAGTCGGAATCCAAATCCTACCACGGGCCGGGAACCTGCACCTTCTACGGTACGGCCAACTCCAACCAGATGCTCATGGAAATCATGGGGCTGCATACGCCGGGCTCGTCCTTCATCAATCCCGGCACGCCTTTGCGCGAAGCATTGACACGCGAGGCCGCCAAGCGCGCCCTTGCCATCACCGCGCTCGGCAATGAATACACGCCGGTCGGCGAAATGATCGACGAGAAGACCATCGTCAACGGCGTTATCGGGCTGCATGCCACGGGCGGTTCGACCAACCACACCATGCACCTCGTCGCCATGGCGGCGGCTGCGGGCATCAAGCTGACATGGCAGGATATTTCGGACCTTTCCGACGTGGTGCCGCTGCTGGCGCGGGTCTATCCGAACGGCCTCGCCGATGTGAACCACTTCCACGCAGCGGGCGGCATGGGCTACATCATCCGCGAATTGCTGGATGCAGGCATGCTGCATGAGGACGTGAAAACCGTCTGGGGCGAAGGCCTGCGTGCCTACACCATCGAGGTCAAGCTCGGTGAAAACGGCACCGTGGAACGCAGTCCTATCCCGAGTGAAAGCGCCGACAAGAAGGTCCTGTCCACGGTCAAGGAGCCGTTCCAGGCAACCGGCGGCCTGAAGATGCTGAAGGGCAATCTCGGCACCGCCGTCATCAAGACATCGGCAGTCAAGCCGGAACGGCGCATTATCGAGGCGCCTGCCATCGTGTTCGACAGCCAGGCGGCGCTGCAGGACGCTTTCAAGGCAGGAAAGCTCGACCGTGACTTTGTCGCTGTTGTCCGCTTCCAGGGTCCAAAGGCCAATGGCATGCCGGAGCTGCACAAGCTCACGCCGCCGCTCGGCGTCCTGCAGGATCGCGGCCATATGGTCGCGCTGGTGACGGACGGGCGCATGTCCGGTGCCTCGGGCAAAGTGCCTGCTGCAATCCACGTGACCCCGGAAGCATTGAGTGGCGGCATGATCGCCAAGATCCGCGACGGCGACATGGTGCGGCTCGACGCGGAAATCGGTACGCTTGATGTGCTGGAAGACCCTGAAGTTCTCGCTGCGCGTCCTGACCCAATCGTGGATCTCAGCCATAACAGCTACGGCATGGGCCGCGAACTGTTCGCCGCCTTCCGCAACGTGGTGGGCCGCGCCGACGAGGGCGCTTCGGTTTTCGGCTGATCAATAGGTGGTGCGGCGCTCATCGGAAGGTGAGCGCCCGAACTGCGCCCGGTAGCTCTGGGCAAAATAGGAATGGGACGTGAATCCCGTTGCCAGCGCCACGTCGAGAATAGGCGAATGCGTCTGCCGCAGCAGCTCGCGCGCCCGCTCCAGCCGCAGGCTCATGTAATAGCGCCCCGGCGTCATGTTGAGATGGCGCAGGAACAAGCGCTCCACCTGCCGGACGGACAAGCCGACAGCCTTGGCCAGCCGCACCGCCGATTTCGGCTGTTCGAGATTGTCGGCCATCAGCTCGACGATCTTGCGCAGCTTCTCGGATTTTCCGGTCAGGTCCCGCTCGGGCCCGATGCGCTGGCGATCCGTCTGCGAGCGGATGCGCTCATGATGGAACTGGTTGGCCACTTCATTGGCAAGGCCGGGATCGAAATCCTGCCGGATGATCTCCAGCATCAGATCGATCGAGGTGGTTCCGCCCGCGCAGGTATAGCGCTTGCGGTCGATCTCGAAAACATTGCCGGTGCATTCGATCTGCGGGAAGCGCTCCTGAAAACCGGCGCGGTTTTCCCAATGGATCGTGCAGCGATGCCCTTCGAGCTGGCCTGCTTCGGCGAGGATGTAACTGCCGATGTTGAGCCCGCCCAGCGCCGCGCCGCGCCGCCCGAGATTGCGCAGCGCTGCGATAACCTTGGGTTTTTCTTCAAACTCGGTGGTCAGCCCGGCGCAGATGAAGAAAATATCGGCGGCGGGAAGCTCCGCCAGCGAATATTGCACATTGATCTGCAGACCGTTGGATGCGGTGACCGGCGCACCCGTGGCGGACACGGTGGTCCACCCGTAGAATGGCTCTTCCGCCATCCGGTTGGCCGTGCGCATCGTATCGATGGCAGCGGCAAGGCTGAACATCGGGAATTTGTCGACAAGCAGAAAAGCGAAGGTTCTACTGACCTTGAGGGCTTCGGGCATATGCTGTTCTAACGACAATCCGGTTGCAAACCAATGAATTAGAAGCGGGGCGGTGTTTTTCCGGCACTGCGGTGGGCGGCAACCAGCGTGTTGGCCATCAGCATGGCAATCGTCATCGGCCCGACACCACCGGGAACCGGCGTCAATGCGCCGGCGACGGGAGCCACATCGGCAAAATCGACATCGCCGACAAGACGCGTCTTGCCTTCACCCCGCTCGGGAGCCGGAATGCGATTGATACCGACATCGATGACAGTCGCGCCAGGCTTCACCCAGTCCGCCTTGATCATTTGCGGACGGCCAACAGCAGCCACCAGAATGTCGGCATTGCGGCAAAGGCCCGGCAGATCCTTCGTCCTGCTGTGGGCAATCGTGACCGTGGCATTGTGTGCGAGCAGCAGGTTGAACATCGGCTTGCCGACGATATTGGAACGGCCGACAACCACCGCATTGAGCCCGGAGAGATCACGGCCGAGAATGCGGTCGATCAGCAGCATCGAGCCCTCGGGCGTGCAGGGGACGAATGCGGTGTCGAGCTCGCCGGTCCCCAGCTTGCCGACATTGATGAAGTGGAAGCCGTCGACATCCTTGTCGGGCGAAATGGTCTGGATGATGCGGCCGGAATCGATGTGCTTGGGCAAAGGCAATTGCACGAGAATGCCATGGATGGCCGGATCGGCATTGAGCGTTTCCACCAGCCTGACCAGTTCATCTTCGCTCGTCTGCTCCGGCAGGGTGTGCTGCACGGAATGGAAGCCGCATTCCTTGGCCTTGCGTCCCTTCGAGGCGACATAGACCTGGCTGGCCGGGTCCTCGCCGACGATCACCACGGCAATACCGGGCGTGATGCCAGTGACCTCAATCAGCTCGGCGGCGGACGCCTTGACCTTTGAAACCACGTCTTCGGCAATCTGCTTGCCATCAATCGTCACTGCCATGTGCTGCTCCTGGGCATCGCGCTTCGGGAATGGACGTCATTCTGAGGATTCTTAGGCAATACAATACCGCCAGAACGGCGTTCACTGACGCAATAACGAAAGCGGCCCATAAGGGCAATGCGATGATGTGACCCAAGGATGGTTCTGGGGCTTGCGAATACGCCAAAACCACGCATGATCACACTGTTCCGCCTGCAAACTGGATTCGTCGATGCGCTATTCCGCTTTCTCCCTTCTCAAGAACGCCCTCAACGGCAACAAGGACTGGAAGCCTGCGTGGCGCAAACCCGATCCGAAGCCGGCCTATGATGTGGTGATCATCGGCGGCGGACACGGGCTGGCGACCGCCTATTACCTGGCCAAGGAACACGGCATCCGCAATATCGCTGTCGTGGAAAAGGGATGGCTCGGTTCCGGCAATATCGGCCGAAACACGACGGCTGTGCGGTCCAATTATCTCCTGACGGAAAACCAGCACTTCTACGAGGCATCGATGAAGCTCTGGGAGACCATGTCGCACGACCTCAACTACAATGTGATGTTCTCGCAGCGCGGCGTGGTCAATCTTGCGCACAACCTGCCGCAGCTCGATGTCTATATCCGGCGCGGCAACCAGATGCGGCTCAACGGCATCGATTGCGAGCTGATGAATCCGAAACAGCTGGAAAAACTCATACCCGGTCTCGACACCAGCGCATCCGCGCGGTTTCCGATTATCGGCGGCCTGATGCAGCGCAGCGCCGGTACGGCGCGCCATGATGCCGTAGTGTGGGCCTATGCGCGTGCAGCTGACCAGCTCGGCGTCGACATCATCGAGAATTGCGAAGTCACCAGCTTCATCAAGGACGGCGACAAGGTCACCGGCGTCATGACCACACGCGGTCCGATCAATGCGAAAAAGACCGCCTGCGCCGTCGCCGGACACACCAGCGAGCTGATGCGCCGGGCAGGTGTTGACCGGCTGCCGCTGGAATCGCATGTCCTGCAGGCCTTCGTTTCGGAAGCGCTCAAGCCCGTCGTCGATACGGTTGCGACATTCGGCGGCGGCCATCTCTATTTCAGCCAGTCGGACAAGGGCGGGCTGGTTTTCGGCGGCGATATCGACGGCTACAATTCCTACGCGCAGCGTGGCAACCTGCCCGTGGTGGAAGATGTGATGAGCGAGTTCGTCGCCCTCATGCCGGCGCTGGCCCGCGTCAAGCTGCTGCGCTCGTGGGGCGGAATCATGGACATGTCCATGGACGGCTCCCCCATCATCACCACCGGACCACTGCCGGGCATGTATCTCAACACCGGCTGGTGTTACGGCGGCTTCAAGGCAACGCCGATCTCCGGCAAATGTTTCGCCTGGACCATCGCCAAGGATGAGCCGCATCCGCTGTCGGCACCGTTCACGCTCGACCGGTTTTATCGCGGCTACGTCATTGACGACAAGGGCATGGGCCCCACGCCGCGCCTGCACTGAACTCGGCTTTAGTCTTCGGCGGCACGCTGCCGCAACACATCGCGAATCTCGGCAATATCGGCGAGCATGTCCTCGATGTTGGAGTTGTCGTGATGGCGCGGGGCGAAATGCATGTCGGCATATTCGTAGAGAAGCTGCGCGACCGCGACCTGATCCTCGGCCCATGCCGCATCTTCATCGGCCATTTCAGCCGCATCGGAAGCGGAATTGCGCGTTTGGGCTTGCCTGATGGCAGCACCCAGGCGTGACTCGGCGGGCGCTGCAACCGTGTTGTCCGTGCCATGTTCCGCCCGCTTTCCGCCCGACGGCGGACCCGGATCAAACGGGCCGTCGTTTCCGGCACCGGCTGGTGAAGGCTCAGGTCGGTTGCGGGCACCCCACCCGCGCAGCATTGCGACACCCAGTCCGGCAAGCAGGCCAGCCAGCATGCCGCCAATCACGGGAACACCGCGTGACGGCCCTGCGGGCTCGGCGGATGGCTGCGCTGGCGAAACAACCCGGATACTGGTGCCGCTCATATCGGCGTTTTGCGCGCTTGCCTGGCCGCGCTGCGCATAGGCGTCATAGGCCGCGCGCTTTGTTGCGGCATCCTGCTCCAGTGCTCGCAGCCGGCTCATGTCCCCGCCTGTTCCGGCCGTGCGCGATTTGAGCTGCGCAAGCTGGTTTGCCAGATCCTGCTCCCGCTGCACCGAACGCTTGAGTTCGGCCTGCGCCGAGGCGGCCATGCGGCTCAATTCGCTGCGCACTTCCTTGCGGATTGCCTCGACTTCCGACCGCGCCTGTATGAGCAGCGGATGGCGCGGTCCAAGCTTGATCGCCAGCGTATCGGCCTGCTGCTTGAGAACCGAATATTGCGAACGCAGCGCTGCTATCGCGTCGGACCCCAACGCATCCGGCACCGTGTTGCCGAGAACGCTATCCACCGATGCGCCTTGAATGGCGGCAGCCTGCGCGTTGAGCTTTATTGTCTGATCGCGGGCGGCAGCGAGCGCATCGCCCGCCTTTGCAACATCGTCGGCCGGTCCGCCCTGGGCATCGGCGAGATTGCTGCCGATCCTGAATTTCTGCGCCGCGTTCTCGGCATCTTCCGCAGCACTGCGCAGCTCATTCAGCCGGCCGGCAAGCGGGGCCGCTGTCCCCGCACCCGGTGACGGATTGCCCTGCTCTTCGATGAAGACATCGGACAGAGTATTGGCAAGGCGCGCGGATTTCTGCGGATCGCTGGATTTGACAGTAATATCGAAAACAAAATTCTGCGCGCTCCTCCCGACCGTGAGATTGTCGGAGAGATTGCGCACCAGCAATGCTTCGCGTGACGCTGTGTCCGGTGTGCTGTCGGTCGAGAAAAGCTCGCGAACGGCTGCAAGCCAGCCCTTGTCCTTCAGATTGCCATTGAATTCTGGGTCTTTGGCGAGACCCGTCCGGTCGATCACCTGGGAAAGCACACGGTTCGAGCGGATGGCGCGCAATTGGCTCTCGGCAATGGCCAGGGATGCCTCGGTCGGCAGCTGACCGGGCACAGGCGCTTTCCCGCTCAACGGGATGTTGCTCGGGTCGACCAGCAGTTCAGCGGTTGACGGGTAGAGCTTCGGCATTGTCATCGCATAGCCGGCACCAAGCAAGGTGCCGATCAGGGTCGTCGCGATAATCAGTTTTTTGGAATTGATGACGCGATTGAGGGCGTTGGACGGCTCGATGAACCGTTTCATCGCGACATGGTTGTCAGCAAGAGGCTTAAGGGGGCTTGTCGCCGCTGCAACGGGTGTATCGGCGGCAACCGTCGGCGAAACCGGCGCGACGGATGCGTTATCGTCGATCCGGCGGTTGAGTTCGGCCTTGATGGCCGCCATGTCGGCACGCATGCGATCGATGGCGATCTGCTCGGCCTCTTCATCCGTCAGGGCATTATCGGGCTCCGGCGCGGGGATCTGCGTGATTTCGCTGCTGGCCGCCAGACGCAGCGCCCGCATCCGCTGATAGTGTTCCAGATCGTCTTCGCGGCGGGGTGCTTGCGGGGGTGTTGCAGGCGCCACGCGTGCGGGCGCACTGCCCGCCGTTTCCGGCTGGCTGGCAAACGAGAGCAGCGAGCGTCGTGGCCGCTTGTCTATCCCGTTGTCCCGATCACCCATTCCTGTCCGCACTCCATAAGAACCGTTCAATACATTACCCCCGAAGCATGGCTTACGGTTAACCCAACCTAAAGTTCTATGGGAAATAAATCGTTAATCATTGGTGAAACACCGGGGAATTTATCCGAAGATGCCCTGCGGTGTCGCGGTGTCTCCCATTATTTCAATGATCGGTGCACCGGCCGCAGGGTTGCCCAGTTGACCCGGCGCTTAGGACCGGATCAAAGTGCGGCCACATGATTTGGGAGAAGACAGATGGTTGACAGCGTGGTTCTGGTTGGTTGCGGCAATATGGGTTTCGCGATGCTCAAGGGCTGGCTGGATGCCGGCATACTGAAGCCGGGACAGGTCCATGTCGTCGAACCGACCGATGCCTTGCGGGATCGGGCAGCGACACTCGGGGTCAACGCCGTCGCGGGCGCCGCATCGCTTGCCGCCGGTCTTCAGCCGCGGGTGATCCTGGTGGCGGTCAAGCCGCAGGTGATGGGCGACGTCCTGCCCGCCTACAAGCGCTTTGCGGAACACGCGACATTCGTGAGCGTGGCTGCCGGCATTACGGTAAACTTTTTCGAGAAGCATCTGGGCGACAAGACCGCGATCATTCGCACGATCCCCAACACCCCGGCGGCAATCGGCAAGGGCATGATCGTTACCTTCCGCAATCCCCATGTCGGTGACGACGATGCGGCATTTGTCGATAGGCTGCTGAAAACCAGCGGCGCCGTCGCCTCCGTTGACGATGAAAGCCTGATCGACGCGGTGACGGCCGTTTCGGGTTCCGGGCCTGCCTATGTGTTCCATTTCATCGAAGGCCTGACCGAGGCCGGTGTTGCTGCCGGGCTGACGCGGGAGATCGCCGGCCTTCTCGCCATGCAGACCGTTTATGGCGCCGGTGCGCTGGCTGCGGCCAGCGCAGACACCCCGACGACGCTGCGCGAACAGGTGACCAGCCCCAACGGCACCACCGCTGCGGCGCTGAAGGTGCTCATGGGCGAGGACCGGCTGAAGAACCTTCTGACCGAGGCCGTGCATGCGGCGCACCAGCGCGCCATCGAACTTGGGAAAGTTTGAGCTTTCCCACCCCGCCGGGCTGCGCTAGCCTTGCAGTATGAACGTTCACCCGTCCCTTGACCTGATACCGGAAACCAGGCCGCAGCGCGCCTACGGGCACGCCCGGCTGGCGGTGAAACCCGTCAATGGGCGTACGCGCATCGCCACGCTCTATCAGGAAGGCTGCGCGAAAATCCGGCTGCCGGACCGGGACGATGCGGCGCTGGAAGCCGTGATGATCAACACATCCGGCGGCCTGACCGGCGGCGACGACATGCGCTGGCAGTTCGACGCGGGCAATGATTGCCACGCGCAGATCACCACGCAGGCCTGCGAGCGCATCTACAAAGCCTCGTTTTCTGTCGCCCAGGTGGAAACCACGCTGTCGGTTGGCGAGAACGCCAGTCTCGCCTGGCTGCCGCAGGAGACGATCCTGTTTGAGCGCTCCGCCCTGAAGCGAACGCTGACGGCGCGGCTTGCCGGAACGGGCCGCGCGCTGATCATCGAGCCGGTGGTGTTCGGCCGCAAGGCGATGGGCGAGGACGTCCAGACCTGTACCTTCCGTGACCGCTGGCGCATCTACCGGCAGGACAGGCTGGTTCACGCCGAAGACTTTGCGATTGGTCCCGATACGGCAGTCATGCTTGCCCGGCCTGCCCTGCTCGGCGGGATGCGGACAATGGCCACCATCCTGCTGCTCGACCACGATGCGGAGCGGTATCTGGAGCCGGCGCGAAAAATAATCGGTGAAAAAGGCGGCGCTTCCGTCTGGTCTGGCAAGCTTCTTGCGAGGCTGGTGGATGAGGATGCCTATTCCCTGCGGAAACGGCTGATACCGCTGATTGAACTGCTGAATCAAAAGGCAGGCGTGCCTAAAGTCTGGTCAATCTAAGGCCTGGACCGCGGCGCACGGAACAAACATGGGATGGCCAAGAGGACAAAATGAACCTGACACTCCGTGAAAAAGACAAGCTCCTGATTGCCATGGCGGCAATGGTCGCCCGCCGCCGCCTCGAACGCGGCGTCAAGCTCAATCATCCGGAAGCCATTGCGCTCATTACGGATTTTGTCGTGGAGGGCGCGCGGGACGGCCGCTCGGTCGCCGAACTCATGGAAGCCGGGGCCCACGTCATCACCCGTGCCCAGGTGATGGAAGGCATCCCCGAGATGATCCATGACATTCAGGTGGAAGCCACGTTCCCCGACGGCACCAAGCTCGTCACCGTTCACGAACCGATCCGTTAGGAGGCACCATGATCCCGGGTGAAATCATTGCTTGCGCAGGCGAGATCGAACTGAACGCCGGCGCAACCACTGTAACACTAAAGGTTGCAAACACCGGCGACCGTCCCGTGCAGGTCGGCTCGCACTATCATTTCTTCGAAACCAACAATGCGCTGATATTCGACCGTGCTCAGGCACGCGGCATGCGGCTGGATATCGCGGCGGGAACCGCGGGGCGGTTCGAGCCGGGACAGGAGCGCGACGGGACGCTCGTGCCGCTTGGCGGCAACAGGACCGTTTACGGGTTCCAGCAAAAGATCATGGGAAAGCTTTGACCGATCAGCTTCCCCAATGCTCTGTCGCGCGGTCAGCTCGGCTTTTTGGTGACAAGGGTCAAAAGGCCCTTGGAATCGAGGCTCGCGACAACCACCGCCGCCGACGTCAGGCCCTTTTCCTTCAGGGCTGCGGAGACTTGCGGCGATGCATCGATCGAGGTGCGCAGCTGCTGCATGTCCTTGTCGGAGCGCTTGGCCACGGCATCGTTGACCTGGGTTTTCGTCCCCTCCGGCAATTCGTTGATATCGACAATATTGATCGTCGTGATCGGCACCGCTCCGGATTGCGCCGGGGCCTTGCTGGCCGGTTGCTGCGTGGCTGGTGCCGCAGTCTGCGCATAGGCGGCGGACGTGGCGAGCGGGAAAGCGGCGCACATGGCCAGGATCATCATCTTTCGCATCGTTTTTCCTTTCACGTGATTGGCGAACGATCATCTTTTGATGACGGGCGCAGTTCACCTGCGGAATTCGATCTCAAGCGGTCGGTTATCGGGTCATTCCGGGGCGATATCGTGGCCGGAATGTGGCTCCGGTCTCCCGCCGCCGTACGCGTACCGTGCCAGACCTACAGCCCAGGAGGGAACCATCATGCCCGCTAAAATCTCCCGCTCCGCCTATGCCCGCATGTTCGGCCCGACAACCGGCGACAAGGTGCGCCTTGCCGACACGGAGCTGTTCATTGAAGTGGAAAAGGATTTCACCATCCATGGCGAAGAGGTAAAATTCGGCGGCGGCAAGGTCATTCGCGACGGCATGGGACAGAGCCAGGTGGCCCGGGCTGACGGCGCCGTCGATACGGTCATCACCAATGCCCTGATCGTCGACCATACCGGCATCTACAAGGCGGATGTCGGGCTCAAGGACGGGCTGATTGCCGCCATCGGCAAGGCCGGCAATCCCGACACGCAGCCGGGCGTTACCATCATTATCGGGCCCGGCACGGAAATCATCGCCTGCGAGGGCAAGATTCTAACGGCTGGCGGCATGGACGCGCATATCCATTTCATCTGCCCGCAGCAGATCGACGAAGCGCTGATGTCCGGCGTGACCACCATGTTCGGCGGCGGCACCGGCCCGGCACACGGCACGCTGGCAACCACCTGCACGCCGGGCCCATGGCATCTGGCGCGGATGATCCAGGCCTTCGATTCCATTCCGATGAATCTCGGACTATCGGGCAAGGGCAATGCCTCGCAGCCGAAAGCGCTGGAGGAGATGATCCTCGGCGGCGCCTGTTCGCTGAAACTGCATGAGGATTGGGGCACCACGCCGGCTGCCATCGACAATTGCCTCACCGTTGCCGACCGGTTCGACGTTCAGGTCATGATCCATACGGACACACTCAACGAGAGCGGGTTTGTCGAGGATACGGTTGCCGCGTTCAAGGGGCGCACGATCCATGCTTTTCACACGGAAGGCGCAGGCGGCGGGCATGCACCTGACATCATCAAGATCTGCGGCCTGCCCAATGTCATTCCCTCGTCGACGAACCCGACACGGCCCTACACGAAGAACACCATTGCCGAACATCTCGACATGCTGATGGTCTGCCATCACCTGTCATCGTCGATCCCCGAAGACGTGGCGTTCGCCGAAAGCCGTATCCGCAAGGAAACCATCGCGGCCGAAGATATCCTGCACGATATCGGCGCCTTTTCGATCATTTCATCGGACAGCCAGGCCATGGGCCGCGTCGGCGAAGTTCTGATCCGCACATGGCAGACCGCCGACAAGATGAAACGCCAGCGCGGCAGCCTGCCGCAGGAAACCGGCGACAACGATAATTTCCGCGTGAAACGATATATTGCCAAATATACGATCAATCCGGCGATCGCGCAGGGTGTATCCCGGCATATCGGCTCGATCGAGGTGGGCAAGCGCGCCGATCTCGTGTTGTGGAATCCGGCCTTCTTCGGCGTCAAACCCGACATGGTGCTGCTGGGCGGTTCCATCGCCGCCGCGCCGATGGGCGACCCCAATGCATCCATCCCGACGCCGCAGCCGGTGCATTACCGCCCCATGTTCGGCACCTTCGGCAAGAATGTCTCCAATTCCTCCGTTGTCTTTGTCAGCAAGGCATCGATTGAGGCTGGCCTGCGCCAATCGCTTGGAACGGACAAGCGCTTGATCGGCGTCGAGAACACCCGTGGCGGCATTTCAAAGGCATCGATGATCCACAATGACGCCACGCCGCACGTGGAAGTTGACCCTGAAACCTATGAAGTGCGCGCCGACGGCGAACTTCTGACATGCGAACCGGCGACAGTGCTGCCCATGGCGCAGCGTTACTTCCTGTTCTGAGGAGAATGAACCATGAAACGCGTCACAGGCCATGCGCATGCCGGTCACTACACAGGCACGCCCTTCGACCATATCGTCCTGGCGCATGACGAGAGGCATCTGCGCCGCAAGGTCCTGACCCTGCAACGGGGCGAGCAGATCCTAATCGACCTGCCCGATCCCATCGCCTTCACCCATGGCGACGTCCTTGTCCTCGAAGATGGAAGCATGGCGGAGATTATCGCCGCCGAAGAAATCCTCTACGAAGTGACGCCGCGCGACCGGCAGCACCTGTCAGAATTGGCCTGGCATCTTGGCAACCGCCATTTGCCGGCGCAGATGGAAGAAGACCGCATCGTCATCTTACGCGACCATGTGATCAAGGCCATGCTGGAAGGTCTTGGAGCCAAGGTGACCGAGATCGTTGCGCCATTCCATCCGCTGCGCGGCGCCTATCATAGTGGTCACGATCATGATCACCACGACCATGGGCATAGCCACAGCCATGAACATCACCATCACTCCCATGACTGATTTCACCGCAAACACCGCGCTGCTGCGGCTCATGACCTGGCTGTCCCCGGCCTTTCCCGTCGGCGCCTTTTCCTACAGCCATGGCATTGAACGGGCAGTCCATGACGGACTGATCCGCGACAAGGATACGCTGCACGCATGGCTGATCGACCTTCTGCACCACGGCTCCGTCTGGAACGACGCCTTGCTGTTTGCCGCCGGTTGGCATGATGCGCGGGAAGGTGGAGATTGCCAGTCCATTGCAACCCTTGGCGAGGCCATGGCCGGATCGAGGGAACGGCACATGGAAACCATGCTGCAAGGCAGTGCTTTCCTGCAAGCCATCGCGCACTGGGCAGCAGACCAATCAGGCACGACCAGCGAAATGCCCTACCCCGTTGCGGTTGCCATTGCCGCTGCCGGCAATGGCGTGGCGCTGCAGCCGGGGCTGGCCGCCTTTCTGCATGCGGTCCTTTCCAACCTCATTCAGGGTGCGGTACGGCTTGTTCCGCTTGGCCAAAGCCACGGGGTCGCGCTGATGGCGGCACTGGAACAGCCGATCCTGGCGGTTGCGCAACGCGCCGCCGCGTCAGGCCTCGATGACTTGGGATCGGCAGCGGTCCTATCGGACATCATGGCGATGCAGCATGAAACACAATATTCAAGGGTTTTCCGGTCATGATCTCACAGAATGGACCGCTTCGTGTCGGGATTGGCGGCCCCGTTGGCTCTGGCAAGACCACGGTCACCGAAATGCTGTGCAAGGCGATGCGCGACCGCTACTCCGTCGCCGTCGTGACCAATGACATCTATACCAAGGAAGACGCGCTGATCCTCAGCCGCCTGCAGGCCCTGCCGGAAGACCGGATCATGGGTGTGGAGACCGGCGGCTGTCCGCATACCGCCATTCGCGAGGATGCCACGATCAATCTGCAGGCGATTGCCGAGATGAACAAGCGCCATCCGGACCTCGATATCGTCTTCATCGAATCCGGCGGTGACAATCTCGCCGCAACATTCTCGCCTGATCTCGCTGACCTGACCATTTATGTCATCTCGGTCTGCCAGGGCGAAAAAATACCGCGCAAGGGCGGCCCCGGCATTACCCGTTCCGACCTCCTGATCATCAACAAAAAGGATCTGGCGCCCTATGTCGGCGCCGATCTTGACGTCATGGAAGCCGACACGAAACTGCAGCGCGGGGCCAAGCCCTATGTTTTCACCGACATGCTGCGGCGCAACGGGCTTGATGAGGTCATCGCATTCATTGAGACCGCAGGGGGTCTGCGGCCTTAGCCGCTGGCCCGTGCAGGCTCGGCCTGCTGCCCTGCGATCATGACCTCGGCGAGAATTTCGTAGGACCGAATCCGCGCCTTGTGATCGAATATGTGGCCCGTCGCCATGATTTCATCGGCGCCGGTGCGCCGGATGAACTCTTCGACACCCGCCTTGACCGTCGACGGTGAACCGGCGACCGTGCAGGATAGCGACTGGCGCAAAATCGCCCGCGCGTGCAGGTCGAGTGTTTCTTCGTAACCTTCGACAGGCGCGGGCAATGGCCCCGGCATACCCGTGCGCAGATTGACGAATGCCTGCTGCTGCGAGCTTTTCAATAAATGTGCTTCGTCATCCGTCTCCGCTGCGAAGACATTCAGCCCCAACATGACATAGGGCTTTTCCAGATGCTCGGACGGTTCGAACCTTGCCCGGTAAATCTCCACTGCCCGCTCCATTTCGGCTGGGGCAAAATGCGAGGCGAAGGCGTAGGGCAGCCCGAGGGCTGCCGCCAGCTGGGCGCCAAACAGGCTCGAACCCAAAATCCAGACCGGAACATCGAGTCCCGCACCCGGTACGGCCTGGACTTTCTGGCCGGGTTCCGGTTCGCGGAAATAGCTCATCAGTTCCACCACATCCTGCGGAAAACCGTTGATGTCCTGTTCCAGATTACGGCGCAGGGCATGGGCGGTGATCTGATCTGTGCCGGGCGCGCGACCGACGCCGAGATCAATGCGGCCCGGATGCAATGCCGCAAGGGTGCCGAAAGCCTCGGCGACCATCAGCGGCGCATGGTTCGGCAGCATGATGCCGCCGGCACCAAGGCGAATGGTCGAGGTGCCGGCAGCCACATGCGCGATGACGACGGCTGTCGCAGCACTCGCAATGCCGCGCATGTTGTGATGCTCGGCAAGCCACAATCGGTTGTAGCCGAGACGTTCGGCATGCTGGGCCAGATCCAGCGAATTGCGAAGGGATTGCCCTGGCGTGCTGCCAACGGGAACCGGTGAAAGGTCGAGGACGGAAAGTGGGGTCATTGCCTTCATATAGGCGAGCAATCATCGCGCACAATGCGCGGCAACCGATTCATGATTCACAAAATTTGAAGCCATGTTCAATGGAAGACAATGAATCCCCGCGCCCTGAATTGGACCACCATTCAGTTCTTCAGGACCCGCAGACCGGCAGCCTCGGCACGCAATTCCATTCCAACAAGCGCACGTGTTTCCTGGGACAATTGTTCATCGGACTCTCGGATAGCCGTTTCAATGAAATAGGCGATCATTTCAAAGCCTTCACCATCGGCAATAGCGCACAGTTTCGAGAGTTCTGTTTTCAATACTTTCAGCGTCTGAACTCTTTTGTTCATGCTATTCTCTCCAGATCCCACCAACGGCACTACCATTTTTTCTTTTCATTGAAACATTCACACTATTGCAGATAAAAATCCATGTTGCAGACCGCACGATCAACAAACTCTGCGGCACAATTAATGGATATTTTCCTCAGTAGTTAATTGTTCTTGCAGTTTATATTGAAAGTTTTCTCACGGTATTATTAGCAAAATTCACCGCTTGAAAAGCCCTGCAATGATCACAACTTTTGGCAATAGCTCCTTACCTTGATTCAAATTTACATAAAATTATAATTACTTACGAACAACATCATGAATGCATTCATTTATTTTTTCCGGCCCCAAATTTATCGGTCAGAGCCGGGAGATTTGCAGCTGTGGTTTTCCGCATATTTCTTTTGATCCCGACTTCACCGCCTTGTCGATCAGGCCGGAAGCAAGGTCTGAAACCACTTCGACGGCGATATCTTCCGGCAATCCGGTCTCGGCCATTCCGGCTTTCATCGCGGCAAAACTTGCCGCACTGTCGGTTCCGCAAATATAGGCTTTGGCTTCCAGCAAGGCGGCCCGTTCAAACTTTTTGTTGTAGATCTCACTGGCCTCGGACGGCGCTGCGGCCTGCCCCTTCATGCTGAAGGCTCCTGCCGGCTGGATCGACAATGCCGACGCTATCATTGCTACCATAAGGACTGACGCAGATATTTTACGCATCTTCTCGGCCTCGATTGCGGAGGTCCAATGCTTTCATCATCGGCCTCTTTACGAAGCATTAACGAATCAGGATGCCCGAAAGTTCCGTTCGCGCGCTCAACTCGGCGTGATGGCCAGGTGATAATTGAACGCTTCTTTGCTGCATTGCACCAGACGCATTGCTGCTATGCAATATTATCTGTATTAAATCACATCAATGGAGTTATTGTTGGATCAGGAATTTTCGACAGCGTCACCTCCTCCCGGCTCTGTCGAAACGGTCGGCCTCTTCTCCTCCCAGAAGGCCTTCCATAACCAACGAAACCCACCGCACCTCCTCCCGCGGTGGGTTTTGTTGTTTCAGGGCTTCCCACACTCCCCTCAAGCAACGCGCCAGACGAAAACACCGGCCAGAGTTTGATCTCGCGGGCCGGTGCTTTGAAAAACATTCAAGTCTTTGAAGGTGCATCCAGGTTTTACTGCACCGCGTTCTGGGCGCCCGGTGTCTCAGGAACCTTTGACGGAACGGCCTTCTGGGTCAGGGACTTGGGTGGCGGAACAAAATGCGTGTCCTTCGCCGGCGACAGGGCATCCGCTGCTGCTTTCGGACTGTTGCTTGTGCTGGTACTCGTGCTTGTGCTGCAGGCCGCCAGGACCATGAGAGACAAGACAGCCAAGGGTAATGCAATGCGCATTCGACATTCCTTTGTTTGCATGAAAGAGCCGCCCAAGCGACACTTAGGACAATCGCGCCCGCTTGACCACCCAATCCAAGCCATCGAGCGTCAAATAAAGCGCGGGCCCGGTCCTTGAAAACCGGGCCCGCGTTCCCTAGCGAATGAGGATCGCCCTGAGGTCATTGACATTGGTGCCGGTTGGCCCCGGGACGAAGAGATCGCCGATGGCATTGAACGCCGACCAGGCATCATTGCCGTTGAGATAGGCGGATGCGTCGAGCCCCTTCGCCAAAAGCCGCGCGATACTGCCGCTGTCGGCAAAGGCCCCGGCATTGTCCTCCGAGCCATCGATCCCGTCCGTGTCCGCCGCAAAGGCGCTGATACCGTCATATCCGTCGATATCGAGCGCCAGAGACAGCAGGAACTCGCTGTTGCGGCCGCCCTTGCCTTTTCCCCGCACGGTCACCGTGGTTTCACCGCCGGAAAGCAGGACCACGGGTTTGGCAAACGGCTGATTTTTGGCCAGCACCTGCTTGGCCAGAGCCGAATGCACGTGCGCCACCTCGCGCGCCTCGCCTTCAATGGCATCGGACAACACGACCGCCTCCACGCCAAGTGAACGGGCAGCATCGGCCGACGCTTCCAGCGAAACGGCAGCGGAGGCAATGACCCGGTGCTCATGCCCCGCGAATACCGCATCTGACGGCTGGGGCGCGTCGGCCGCTGCCGACTGCAGGTGTTTCAGGGCTGCCGCCGGCAGAGCGAGACTGTAGCGTTCGACGATCCGCAGGGCATCCTCACGGGTTATGGCGTCGGCAACGGTCGGACCTGATGCAACAAAGGCCGGATTGTCGCCGGGTATATCGGACACGATCAATGAAAAGACGCGGGCGGGATATGCGGCCGCAGCCAACCTTCCGCCCTTGATCGTGGAGAGATGCTTGCGCACGGCGTTCATCGCGGAAATCGGCGCTCCCGAAGCGAGCAGCGCCCTGTTGACCGCGATCTCGTCATCGAGGGTCATGCCTTCCGGCGGCGATGGCAGCAAGGCCGACCCGCCGCCAGAGATCAGTGCGACCACCAGATCATCGCTGGTCAGGCCCGAAACGGTTTCGAGCAGGCGCTTCGAGGCAACAAGACCCGCCGCATCCGGCACGGGATGCGAAGCTTCGATGATCTCGATGCGCTCGCACGCAACCCCAAAGCCGTAACGGGTGACCACCAAGCCTTCCAGCGGGCCATCCCAGGCCTTTTCAAAGGCGCTTGCCATCTGCGCCGATCCCTTGCCCGCACCGATCACAATGGTCCGGCCCTTGGGCTTTTCCGGCAGATGCGCGGCAATCGTGCGCTGCGGATCAGCGGCGGCGACGGCGGCTTCAAACAGCTTTTTGAAAAATTCCTTATCCTGCATGCGCGTCACATATCCAGATCAAAGACAAAAACACCCTGAACGCCGTCGGCAGCGGCGGCAACAATGCGCCCGCCGATAGCCCTGTGCCCGGCGTCGTCAAGGTAGGTGTCACGCGCATCCGCATCGGCGAAATCGATGATGAAGCCTTCGCTGAAGCCTTTGTCCATGCCGGTTTCCGGACTGACATTGGCACCGGCATGAAAGGACAGGACGCCGGGCAGTTTTCCGCAAAGCGTTGCAAGATCGTTGTATATGTCCTGGCGGGTAGCCGCGGCGACATCACCGCGAAAACGAATAAAAACACAATGGCGAATCACGGAAGAGACTTTCACTGATGGTTGGCGGCCCGATTGTGCGGTGAAGCAGCAAGACCTGGCATTGTCTTGGATCAATCGACGCGTATCCTGACGGGATTGCCGAAAATTGCGAGCGCTATTTCCGCCTCCCGTGCAAATTTCTCCGGGCGGGCCTAGCCGAACAATCGTTCCACCGACATGGCCATCGACAACAGGCGACGATCCGCGCCATGCCGGGCAAACAGCATCAGCCCCCCGGGCAATGCCAGGCCCGGCATGGGAATGCTGATCGCGGTCAAATCGAACTGGTTGGCAATCTGCGGGTTGCGTAACAAGAGGCCTTCCGTCCGTTTGTAGAATTCCTCGTTCTCGCTTACGTCGGCGATCAGCGGAGCCGTCATTGGCACCGTCGGCAGAGCCAGGACATCATAGGCGGCAATATACCGGTCCATTTTTCGCACCAGCGCCTGCCGCTTTTGCATCACGCCGATGTAGTCGGCTTCCGCAACACTCAAGCGTCGCCGCAAGGTTTTCTGGACGCGCTGATCCACATCAAGCCCCGTCTCATTCAGCCAGTCCGCATGAACCCGGCTGCCTTCGATCCCGGCAATGGAGCCGACCGACGTCGCTTCAGCCATTTCATCGACCAGTTCATCCAGCGTGCATTCCACCAGGATCGCTCCGGCTTTTTCGCATAGAAGCAGGCTTTCCTCGAATGCCCGAGCGATAACCGGTTCCATTGCGGAGAGAACCTCCCCCTGCGGCAGGCCGATGCGCAGGCCGGTCAGGGACAGCGGTTCAGGGACATCCGGGGCCTCCCCCGCCATCGCCGCATCCGCCACGGCGCAATCGGCGACCGAGCGCGCCAAGGGACCAACGGAGTCAAGACTTGGCGACAGCGGAAACGCACCCTGCAGGGGAATGCGCTTTGCCGTGGGCTTGAAACCGGCAACACCATTGAGCGCGGCGGGAATGCGGATGGACCCGCCCGTGTCCGACCCTATGGAAATCTCGCTCGTGCCATCGGCGACAGAAATCCCGGCGCCGGTTGACGATCCGCCGGCAATGCGGCTGCTGTCGCGGGCATTTCCGGCGATGGGATAGTGCGGATTGAGGCCAACGGCGGTGAAGGCAAACTCGGTCATGATGGTTTTGCCGACAATAACGGCGCCGGAGCGCCGCAAACGCTCGACGATCACCGCATCCCTGGCCGGGGCAGGCGCACTCTGGCGCATGCGCGAGCCAGCCAGGGTTGGTTCGCCAGCCACATCGAACAGATCCTTGATCGAAACGATCCGGCCATCGAGGCCGCCAAGGCTGGTCCCTTCGCGCATCCGTCGGTCCGAGGCATCCGCCTCCGCCCGTGCGGAGGCGGCATAGAGCTTGACGAAGGCATGCCCGTCTCCAGCAGCGATGGCTGCAAGGCTTTGCTCCAGTTTATCACGCACAGATTCGACCGATTGAGACAAAGGCATCCTCCCCTCACACATGAACTGCATTGTCTATAACGCCGCCTGCAGAAAATTCAAAAGGGGGTTCGGATTGCCGGTTATATTGCTATGCAGCATGCTCATTGCTGCCATGCAACATTAGCAATTTTCATGTGGCCGAACGCGTCGCACTATTTCCTTGGGAGGTTGGTCAAAAATAAGGGGAATACCAAATGAGCCTTCGCAACCATATCCAGAAGTGGCGCCAGTATCGTCAGAACCTGTATGAATTGAGATTGTGCACAGATCGCAATCTCGCCGACCTCGGCATCGCCCGCTCGGACATCCGCCGCGTCGCGTGGCAGGCCTGCGACTGAGCCTTTCAACAGCTGCATTTATGTGGACTTAATCGAGCAGGCCGTTATCGGCCTGCTTCAGTGACCGACGCCGAATGAGTAATTCCAGGTCACGCCGATTGCCTTCTGGTCCTTGGACCCGAGTTTCGGCACAATCGGACTATCCTCCGCATCGCCCGCCAGCCGGTCATACCGGCCGAACACCTGAACGCTCCACGCATCCGAGAATGAGTAGGTGGTGGCGGCGACAATCCCGTATGATTTGACCCCGCCACCGGGCGTGTACGGCTCGACGCGGTGGTTGTTGTGGGATTCTTCTTCCGTCACACCAAAGGTGTTGCGCATATAGGTGCTGTCGGCAAGCGACAGGCGGGGGCCGACAGAGAACAGAAATTTATTATAGCGCTGGAATACGTCGGCCGAGAGATCGGCGACGAGCCCCTCAGAATTATTGAAAGCCTGCCTCACCTCGGCGCGCACGCGCAAACGATCCTGGATCGGCCAGAACTGCGCGAACACGCCGCCATCCACGGTCCATGACACATGGCGCAGGCCGACAAAGCCCCGATCATCCGAATGGGAACGGCCGGACCGGAAACCGATGACGGGGCCGATCTCCAGCCCGCCGAGGGTCAGCAGCGTATAGTCGATATTGTCGTCGGGCGCACTCATGCCCTCAGGCTCATCACCACGCCGGATATCGAAGGACGGCATGAAACCGAAGCCGTTGGCACGCGCACCTTCAAACTTGCTGCCATATTCGACGCTGGCGCCAACCGTCACGATCCAGCGCGCCGGATTGACGGGCTTGCCGTCACTGGCAATCGGGTCAGAATCTGCCGCAAAGGCACTGTGGGCAGTGGCGGTCACAAGACCAGCGCACGCCAGTGCGGCGGCAAATTGCCTTATACTCCGATACATCATCTCAAACGGTTGTCCCGATTTGCAATCATCCAGGATTGCCCCACCAGCAAAATTCATTTCCCTGGCCAATGCCAGCGCCATTCTCATCAGAGAAAATAGGCGCTTGAATGATATAAGTCACCTTCTGAACGGAAACGACAGGAAAATCGATATACGCAGTGAATCAATTTTAAACCAGAGACAATCCACAGGGACACGCGCCCTTCCCGCAAACCACGCAATCGCGGCGGCGGACCTGTGAGTGTATTGCCTTTTTACAACCGCTGATTTAGTGACGATTATGGTGTCACTCTCGAAGCTTCGAATAGTATTTCTCCGTGCAGTTCGACGTGAAAATAAGCGGCGCGTTGTCTATACTTGCCTTTTTGGGTATTCCGAACGTTTCTCAGATTTTGAGTACGACCGGCCAGAGAATACAGATTTCGTCTGCTTCACAGATGATCCGAAACTGTCCTCAGATTTTTGGCGGGTTATTCACGTGCCCGCCTCATCGCTCGATCCGCACAGGACATCCAAAGGCTATAAAATTCGACCGCATCTGTATTTCCCCGACCACAAATACAGTCTCTATCTCGACAATACGGTGAAACTGAAAAAGCCGGTATCGGCCATATTCGATGCGTTTGCGGCCTCGAGAGATATGATGCAGGCGTTTGTTCATCCTGAGAGAGATTGTGCCTACGAGGAGGCCAGGGTTGTCGCTGATATCGGATATGACAGGAAATCCATCGTCGAGCAGCAAATGGCATTCTATCGAGAGCTAGGTTATCCGCAGACCAATGGCTTGAATGTCGGAACGCTCCTGCTGCGCAAGCACAATGAGCGGCGGGTCGTTGCAGCAATGAATGCGTGGTATGAGGAAGTGCTGAAGTTCTCCAAACGCGACCAGCTCTCCTTCAATTTCATACAATGGCGTCATGGCTTGCAGGTATCGCCAATCCTCGGATCACCGCACGAAAACGAAATGATGGAATGGCCAACTGTTTTGAACAGCCAAAGGCTGCCCCGTGACTTCGAAGATAACAGGTATCTGGAACTCAATCAGGACGTCGCTGCTGCCGCGGTAAATCCGCGTGAACATTACTTGCATTACGGTATGAGCGAAGGCCGATCATATAAGTGATTGCCATTCTATGGCCCTCATGCCTGCTGCACCACGACGCAATATGAAATCGGCTCATATCCGACGTGGCTATCAAGCAAACTATTGATCTTATTGAGAAAGAAGTGGTGCCCAGACGCGGATTCGAACCACGGACACGCGGATTTTCAATCCGCTGCTCTACCAACTGAGCTATCTGGGCACTTCAGGCATTTCCGTTATCCGGCAAGCCTTTCTGACAGCGTTGATTTTCCGTCAGAAGCGGGTGGGTTATAACACTAAAAATCCCCCTGTCCAGCATCAACTGACGAATTTTTTGCCGTTTTTCTGCCTCTTGCAAACAGCATGCATTGATGCGTTGTTTATTATCCAAAGAGACAGGATTCGCATTTCATGGATGAAACGGGGGACAAAGCTGCCAGGAGCAGTGCTTTTGGCTGGGGAATCATCGGCAGCGGCGAGATCGCTCAGCGATTTGCCGCCGATCTTGCGTTTGTTCCGCAGGCTTTCATCGCCGCCAATTATTCCCGCTCGCTCGCCAATGCCGAGCAGTTCCGCGATGCATTTGGCAGCAAGCGCGCCTTTGGCGACCTTGATTCCCTGCTGGCAGACCCGGCCGTCGATGCCGTCTATATCGCAACACCCAATTCCATCCATCTGGCGCAGGCCCTGAAGGCCGTGCGCTCCGGCAAGGCCATCCTCACGGAAAAGCCCATTGCGCCATCCCACACGGAAGCCTCGGTCATCCAGCGCGAAGCAGCCCGAATCAAGGTCTTTGCCATGGAAGCCATGGAGACCCGCTTCCTGCCGGCTGTCGTGGCGGCCAAAGCGAAAATCAATGCGGGCGAGATCGGAACGATTCGCCGAATCACCGCGGAACTCGCCCATGCCGAGGATTACACGCCGGAAAACCGGCTGTTCAACCGGTCCCTCGGCGGCGGTGCCACGCTTGACCTCGGCATCCACGGCGTCTCCCTGGCGATGCATTTTCTCGGCCAGCCGCAAAAAGTATCCGGCCTGTGGCACGCCGCGCCGAATGGCGTGGATATGAGCTCGGAAATAGCGCTGCACTATGATGGGGCCGACGCGATCCTGTCCTGCGGTTTTGATCGCGACGGCGCGAATCATTGCGTCATCGAGGGAACGCAGGGCACGCTGCGGCTGGATGCCCCATTTGACAAGGCGCAGCGGCTGACGATGTACCGGCCCTTCCTGGTTGCGACACCCTTCGGCCCGCTGAAACGGTCGGGAGGCCTGCTTGGCAGGCTGCTTGATCGCCTGCCGGTCCCCGGGCGCAGGAGCGAAGACTATCCGTTTGAAGGCAACGGCCGGCAGTTTGAAGCCATGGCGGTGATGGACGCCATGCGCAAGGGTGAAACAAGCGCAAGGACCATGCCCCTGAGCGACAGCATCCATGTACTGCGTGCGATCAATATCGTGCTGGCACAGCCCGCCACACCGCGTGTGATCAAGCTCTGAAACGTTTCACGGCGGTGCGTTCAGCGTTCGGTGTCGTCTTCGCTGTCGTCGGCGCTTTCAACCGCCGGAAGAACATAGGCACCCGTCAGCCAGCGATTGAGATCGACATTGCGGCAGCGGCTCGAGCAGAAGGGATAGTGCTCCCGCTGTGACGGCCGCTTGCATTCCGGGCATGGCCGTGTCGGCCGCAATGGCGTTACCTTCGCCGCGCTGTTGTTTTCGTCCATCAGTCCAAGACCTAGTGTGCCGATGATTGCCAGTTGGCATAGACGGGATAACCCTCGCCATGCAGGAGACCGGCTGTCTCGTAAAGCGGCAGGCCGACCACATTGCTGTAGGAGCCGACAAGCTTGACCACAAAACCGCCCGCAAGCCCCTGAATGGCGTAGCCACCGGCTTTTCCGCGCCATTCACCCGATGCAAGATAGCTCTCCAGCTCCTCGCGCGAAAGACGCTTGAAGCGCACCCGGGTTTCGATCAGATCCTGACGGATCTTGCCCTTCGGCGTGACAAGGCAAAGACCCGTGAAAACGCGGTGCGAACGGCCGGACAAAAGGCGCAGGCAGTTGGTTGCGTCGTCGAGAATTTCAGCCTTGGGCAGAATGCGGCGGCCAACCGCCACTACGGTATCGGCAGCGATGATGTAGGACTTGCCAAGGTCCGCGTCACCTTTCAACTCATCTGCCACCTTTTCGGCCTTGAGGCGCGACAGACGGCGTGCGAGCGAACGCGGGTGCTCGGCACGCAAAGGCGTTTCGTCCACGTCGGCGGGCAACAGGCGATCGGGCTCCAGGCCGATCTGGCCCAGCAGCGCCAGACGGCGCGGCGAGCCGGATGCCAGAACCAGTTTGTGTTGATCGCTCATGAACGCATTCCTGGAAATTCGTGTCCTGCGGACAAGTCAGGCCGAAGCCGGGAGGACTGTTATTTGAAGCGGTAGGTAATGCGACCCTTGGTCAGATCGTATGGGGTCATCTCGACAAGGACCTTGTCACCCGCCAGAACGCGGATGCGGTTCTTGCGCATACGGCCGGCTGTGTGAGCAATGATTTCATGATCGTTTTCAAGCTTGACCCGGAACATCGCGTTGGGCAGCAGCTCCGTCACGAGACCGGGAAACTCTAGTACTTCTTCTTTCGCCATGCGTAGTTCTATCTCCAGAAAGGAATTTGCGGTCACACTCGACCGCAATTTTGGGCGGAACCTATAGTATTGCGCGGCATTTGTGAACAAGGGAGTTCAATGCAATTGTGCACGGGCTGACAAACGTTCGAATTGCCTAGCCGAAACGCGCTTGAATATGGTGTTTGAGGTTGTCGCGCACGTCGCGATAGGCCTCCATGATCTGGTCACGGCGTCCGCGCACCAGCGTCGGATCGGGTGTCGGCCAATATTCCACATGGACCGATGTCGTTCGCGTCAGCTCCAGCGCCATGTGATGGGCCTTGGGCGACAGCGTGATGATCAGGTCGAAATAGTCGTCTTCAAGCTCTTCGAAGGTGCGCGGGTGCAGGGAAATGCGCTTCAATCCGAGTTCTTCCAGCACGGCATCGACGAATGGGTCCGGTTCGCCTTTTTCAACACCGGCCGAGGCAACATAGACCCGGGGCGGCAGCAGGCTGCGGGCCAGCGTTTCGGCAATGGGCGAACGGATGGAGTTCATACCGCAGATGAACAGCACCGCACCGGGCATGCTCCGTTTGGCAGGCTCCTGCCCGTCCGGGAGCTTGTCGGGTTCGGCGCCTACTGGTCCGCTCATCCCCGCCAATGCAGCACACACACCAGGGTAAAGAGGCGGCGGGCGGTATCGAAATCCACCTCGATCTTGCCGTTCAGGCGATCCATCAGCGCTTGCGATCCTTCATTGTGCAGCCCCCGCCTCCCCATATCGATGGCTTCGATCTTGCTTGGACTGGATGAGCGGATGGCCTCGTAATAGCTCTCGCAGATCATGAAGTAATCCTTCACCACCTTGCGCAATGGCGTCAGCGACAGAATATGGGTGACCACATCGTCACCGGCCTCACGCGAAATGGCAAAGACGAGACGCGACTCGATCAGCGACAGTCTCAGGCGATAGGGGCCCATCCCCTCGTCATTGACAGGACGGAAGCTGTTTTCCTCGATGAGATCAAAGATGGCAACGGCGCGCTCATGCTCGACATCGGGCGTGGAGCGGCCGATGGTCTCGTCCAGCTCCACATCGATCAATCGCGCATCGGTATTGCCCGTTGCTGTCATTGTCACCCTATAGGTTCAACCGAATGGCGACGGAATTGCCGTGCGCATCAAGACCTTCGGCGCGCGCGAGTTCTATCGCCGCCGGCCCGAGAGCGCGCAACTGTTCCACACCCAGCTTCAGGATGGACGTTCGCTTGACATAGTCAAGCACCGAAAGGCCGGAAGAGAACCGGGCTGACCGCGCCGTCGGCAGGACATGGTTGGAGCCGCCGACATAGTCGCCGATCACCTCGGGCGTATAGCGGCCAAGGAAAATGGCCCCTGCGTTGCGCACGCCCGCCAGCAGTGCTTCCGGATCAGCGGTCGCGATTTCCAGATGCTCGGCCGCGATGCGGTTGACCAGCGGCAGTGCAGCGTGCAAATCCTGAACCTGGATCACCGCGCCATAATCGCGCCAGCTGGCGCTTGCCGTTTCCGTCCGGGGTAGTTTTGCCAGTTGGCGCTCGACGGCGGCGATAACAGCATTGCCGAATGCCTCGTCGTCGGTGATCAGGATCGACTGCGACGCCGTATCGTGCTCGGCCTGGGCCAGAAGATCGGCAGCGATCCAGTCCGGGTCGTTGTCGCTGTCGGCCAGAATGAGAACCTCCGACGGACCTGCGATCATATCGATGCCGACAGTGCCGAAAACGCGGCGCTTGGCAGCGGCCACATAGGCATTGCCCGGACCAACGATCTTCGACACCGGTGCTATGGTTTGCGTGCCATAGGCCAGCGCGGCGATTGCCTGTGCACCGCCTACCCGGTAAATCTCGGAAACGCCGGCAAGGCGTGCGGCCACGAGAACCAGCGGATTGAGCTTTCCGTCCGGAGACGGCACAACCATGACGATGCGCTCGACGCCGGCAACCTGGGCCGGGACAGCGTTCATGAGGACCGAACTCGGATAACTGGCCGTGCCGCCCGGCACGTAAAGCCCGACCGATTCCACCGCCGTCCAGCGCGACCCGAGTTCCACACCCAGTGCGTCGGTGTAGCGGTCGTCCTGCGGCATCTGCCGCTGGTGGTGGGAGTGAATGCGGTTGCGGGCGAGCTTGAGCGCCTCGACGGTTTCCAGCGGCGCTGATGCCATCGCCACATCGATTTCGGCTGGTGTGATGGCAATGCCATGCTGCACAAGGTCGATACGGTCAAAACGCTGCGAATACTCGATAAGCGCCGCATCGCCTTCGGTGCGAACCCGATGAATAATATCGGCAACCACGCGATCCACATCCTCCGATACTTCGCGCTTGGTCAGAAGAAACGCGGAAAACCGGGATTCAAAATCAGGATCGGACTGCCTCAACACCAAAACCACAATAACTGCTCCTCTTGCCTGTCAGGCTTCGTGTTCCGGCTTGAAATCGGTTTCCCATGCGGGTCCGAGATCGGTCAGCTGGGCCTCGATGGCTTCCACCTCGAGCCGCAACGCCCTGTTGGCAGCAAATGTCAGCTCGATCACGCCTGAAGGCGCATCGCCAACAATGAAGCGGATCGCCAGCAGGGAAAGCACATCGTCCTTGAAGCGGCGGTCGATGCCGGTTGCCTTGAGGCTTTTCACCCGGGCGAAATGCAGCGCCGTGCGCCGGCGTTCAAAACTGCGGTGGCGTTTGCCATCGGCGGCCAATTCCCAGACAAACCGGTTGACGGCCAGCACCAGACGGCTTTCGGCCGGCAGATAATCGATATCGGCTATTTTCAGCACCGAATCCTGCAGATGCGCAGAAAGGATTTGCAGATCTTCCTCATCAAGCGCGATGAGTTTGAGAGTGTCCATGTCTACCCTTTGCATAACTTTTCAGGACCATGGCGCGCAAAACACGCCATGCTCCCTTCCCTGTTAGAGGAAAGTTCAGGCAAATGGAATTCTGCTGCGCGGAGAAAGTGCGCCAGCAGAAAAAACAGCCGGGAATCAGTCGCTGATACGCTCGACAACCGCACCGCAACGGGACAGTTTTTCTTCCAGACGCTCGAAGCCGCGATCAAGGTGATAAACGCGGTTGACCGTCGTTTCGCCTTCGGCGGCCAGACCGGCGATAACCAGCGAAACCGATGCGCGCAAATCCGTCGCCATGACCGGTGCGCCCCTCAAACGCTCCACGCCTTCGATCTTGGCCGTTTGCCCCGAAAGCGAGATTTTGGCGCCAAGGCGAGCCAGTTCCTGCACGTGCATGAAGCGGTTCTCGAAAATTGTTTCGGTGATGTGGGACGTGCCCTTGGCCTTGGTCATCAGGCCCATGAACTGTGCCTGCAGATCGGTCGGGAAACCCGGGAACGGCTGGGTGGTCACATCGACCGGCATGATGCCATGGCCGTTGCGCACAACACGCAGACCGGAATTTGTTTCGGAAATTTCCGCACCGGCCTGTCCGAGCGTCTCCAGTGCCGCACTAAGGAGGCTGGCGTCGGCGCCTTCGAGGATCACGTCACCACCCGTCATGGCAACGGCCATGGCGTAGGTGCCGGTCTCGATACGGTCGGGAATGACGCGAACCCGCGCACCGGAGAGGCTGGTCACGCCCTCGATGGTGATGGTCGGCGTGCCTGCACCGCTGACGCGGGCGCCCATGGCATTGAGGCAATCGGCGAGGTTGACGACTTCGGGTTCCTGTGCGGCGTTCTCGATAACGGTTTCGCCCTTGGCCAGGGTCGCGGCCATCATCAGCACATGGGTGGCGCCGACCGATACTTTCGGGAAGGTGAAGCGCGTGCCGACGAGGCCGCCCTTGGCGCTGGCCTTGACGTAACCGTTTTCAATGTCGATGTCGGCGCCGAGCGCCCGCAGACCGTCAATGAACAGATCGACCGGACGCGTGCCGATGGCGCAGCCACCCGGCAGCGATACGGTCGCAACGCCCATGCGTGCCAGAAGCGGCCCGATCACCCAGAAACTGGCGCGCATCTTGGACACGAGTTCGTAGGGGGCCGTCGTATCGACAATATTGCGGGCAGTGAAGTGGATCGTGCGGGAATAGGCGCCGTCCTGGCGTTCGCGGCGGCCATTGACCGAGTAATCGACGCCATGATTGCCGAGAATGCGGATCAACTGCTCCACATCGGCCAGATGCGGCACGTTTTCGAGCGTCAGCGTATCATCCGTCAGCAGAGACGCGATCATCAACGGCAGGGCCGCATTCTTGGCACCGGAAATCGGGATGATGCCATTGAGCTTATTACCGCCAACAATCTTGATACGATCCATAATGTGTCACTTTCGCGGGGATAGACCCGTCCTGTCGTTGAGACCCTTTGCAGAGCCGGTTGATCTAAACCATCGCAGAGAATGGTTCAAGAAATGCTTCGATCGCAGCGCGACCGGTCAAGATTCCGAAGACCGGGTATCGGAGGATGTCTGTTCTGCAGCGGTGATTCCCTCGTCCCGGTCATCTGCAGCCCCGGAGCGCCGGGAACGTATTTGCTGTTTTCGCCGCGCCAGATTCGCCCGCAATTGTTCTGAACGCCGCTTCTCACGGCTTGTTTGCTCGGAATTCGGGTTTTTCGAAGACGGCGATGTCATAAGTTATCTTTCAAAATCCGTGCGCCCCAACGCGGCTTTTATCCACGTAAATACAGGGCTTTTGGCAAATACTGATATTTTGCCCAAGAGATTACAATTGCTTGCTTGCGATTTGAGCAATGATATGGCAGAAGTCCGCCGCGTTCGCAAATAAGCTGCGGTAGCTCAGTGGTAGAGCACTCCATTGGTAATGGAGAGGTCGAGAGTTCAATCCTCTCTCGCAGCACCAGTTTTTTCGATGATCGGGCGATCATCCCGTGTGCGCACGTTATCCACAGATCATTTTGACGATACAGCCTGATCGCTGACCAGGGGTCATGTTCCGCTGACGCGCTTGTAGTGGGCTGATTCGCTGCCCATGCATGCCCGCAGGACGCCGACGATACTGCCCAGGCGCGACGCCGCCTTGACCAGTGTTCTTCCCCGCGTGAACGGCACGGCGATCAGGTAGAGGCAAAGCGACAGCAGGCGGCCAATGAGCGAGCCAGGCAAACGCACGAGCGTTGCGGCCCTGTGCTTGTTCAGCTTGGTGCCCATTTCAATGATGCTGATGTCCCGGCTGCGCCGGTATTGGTAGGCGAAGGTCAGCCGGTCCTGCGGTACGGTTTCATAGGCGACGGCCGCCGGGGTCCAGCCTGTCTTGGCACCGAGCCTGCGCGCGTCCGCCCACAAGCGCCAATCCTCGCCGCCGGCCAGTGCAAGCGCATTGTCGAAACGCACGCCGGTTCTGCGGAAGAATGCCAGATCTCCCATCCAGCTGCCGGTGGCGATTCGTATCCGGTCGCCCTGTCCGGCATTGCGCCTGCGCAGATACTTTGCTTCGCTGTTCCGGTTGGCGCGGTCCATGCCGGACCAGATCATTTTCTGCCACACCGTCACATCCGGACCATGCGGCGCGAGCCGAACCGGAGACCCTACAATATCAAAATCAAAGGCATCACGCTCGGCAAGCAGCTGAACGAGCCAGTCCGGTTCGACGGTTTCGTCGTCGTCGGCAAAGGTCAAAAGGTCATCGCCGGCATCGAGCGCACAGTCCAGAACCCGATTGCGGGCAAAGGCAATGCCGAGACGCGGCTCAACTTCGTACTGAACGATGGACTGCGGCAGCATGGCCCGGAACGTTTCCACCACATCGGAAAGGGTTGGCTGGTCATTGTTCTCGACCACGACAAAACGGATGCTGGTACCTGCCGGAACCTGCATCCGCGCATAGGATTCGAAGAGGCTCTTCAGCATCATCGGCCGATTGCGGGTGATGGTCCCGACGCAGATGCTGCGTTCCCTCACCGTTTCTGCGGACACAGGATTTCCCATCATCAACCGGTGACGGATTTGCGCAGGACGTTCAGCCAGCCATCGGTCCGGCGAACGATCTTGCGGGGCAAGAGCAGCATATCATGCTGCGGTGTCGCCCGGCCGCGCTGGGTGGTGGTCGCCGTGGTATATCCCGCCTCCTCAACCATTTGCCTGACCTCCCCGGAAAAATCGCCATAGGGATAGCAAAAGGCATCCACCACGCTGCCCAGCATATCTTCGAGTTCGTGGCGCACATCGGCAATCTGACGCCGCGCCTCGTCCGGGCTGACCTCGGTCAAGTGCACATGATCGAGCGTGTGCGCACCGACTTCATGCCCCAACGCCGCCCATTCCAGCATTTCCGCGCGGGACATGCAGGGCGAATGGGGGACGCCGACGTCGGCATCCCATATGTTGGAGCCGCCGATCTGCCGGCTGACAAAATAATTCGTGGCGGTAAAGCCAAGCGCATCCAGCACCGGCAGCGCATGTGTCATGACGTTGCGGAATCCATCGTCAAAGGTGATACCCACCACTTTGCCGGTCTTTTGGCCCGCCAGGTAAGGCTGCAAATCCCGCATCGACAATCCGGCATATCCCATGCGTTTGAGCCATTTCATCTGGCGATGGAAATTGGCCGGATCGACGGTCAGATAGCGGAACGGACTGCCGCGCCCTGCCGGTTTGTCGATCTGATGGTACATCAGGATGGGTATGGGCATTTTATGCGAACTCAAATGAAAGTGGACCGGGTTGAAACTTCAGACATGACGTAAGACGATATCCATCGAATATATGAGAAACAGCTGCAGCGCCAATTTTAGCTCCGGCGAACATGCTTGTCTCGGAATCTGTACATAACATTTTCAACATGACGCCTGGGTTGCCGCGAGCAAAAATCGGCCTATAGATTGACGCCTTGCAACGGAGTTTGTTTGCCCATCATGTCCATCCTGCTGCGCGCTGAAGCAACAATGGTGGCGATACTTGCCATCGCCGGTTATGCCCTGTTCGGCTCAAGCTGGTGGCTGTTCATGGTCCTGCTGCTTGTTCCCGACATCTCGATGCTCGGCTATCTCAAGAGCCCGAAAATCGGCGCGATATGCTACAATGCGGCGCATCTCTACGTCGTGCCGATCATCCTGTTTGCCCTAGGCTGGTGGTCGGGCTCCAAGCTTGCCCTGTCGATCGGCCTGATATGGATTTTTCACATCGCCATCGATCGGGCGCTTGGATACGGCCTGAAATTCTTCAGCGCATTTCAGGACACACATCTGGGACGCATCGGCAAGAACAGCTGATTTCCCCGGTCAGTAAGCGCATGCGGCCATTTCCCGCGCGAATCGCTCGACCCACCATTTTGCGGCGGGTCCAAGGGGATGGTCGGCCATGTGGAGGGCAAAGAGCGAGTAGTGGCTCTCCGGATAGGGTTCAAGGTCGAGTTCCACCAACCGGCCTTCGGCAACGTCGTCCTTTATCATCCATTTGGGCAGGCCGCCCCAGCCCAATCCGGCGACCATCAGCTCATGCTTGATACCCACATCGGTCAGCCGCCACGTCCGATATGCGAAAACGCCAAAGTTCCGGCCCTTGGTCTGTTCGGAAAGGTCAGTCACCACAAGCTGGACGTGATCGCGGATGAAGGAGAGCGGCACCGGCCCCTTGTACAGGGCCAGGGGATGATCCGGCGCGGCAGCGGGTGTCATGGTCATCTCACCAACCCGGATCGTCGTGAGATCATCGCTGGCCTGGACCGGCGGCCCGCCAATACCGATATCCGCCTGCCGTTTTTGCACGAGATCCCATACCATGCCGAGCGCCCCGACATGCAGCCGCAGGCTCACGGTCGGGAATTGCTCCTGGAAGGCTTTCAGCACGGATATGAGCACCGGCGACGGCACGGACACATCGACGACAATCGCTATCTCCGCCTCCAGCCCCGCCTTGAGACCCTCGGCACGCGCCCGCAGTCCCTGCAGCGCCGATGCCATCCGCCGGGCGTCCTCCAGCATGGCGACACCCGCCTCCGTCAGACGCGGTTCGCGGGTTCCACCGCGGGAAAACAGCTGCAGCTCCAGCTGCGATTCCAGATTGGCGATCGTATAGCTGATAACCGACTGAGACCGGTTGAGATGGCGCGCAGCGGCGGAAAAACTGCCGGTATCGGCAACGGCAAGGAAGACCTGGAGCTGATCGAGAGTCGGATTTGGCTGCATGATCTATCTAATCCATAGATGGGTTTGATAGATATTTTCCCAGTTTTCTAAATGGATGTCGAGCACCAAATTACGGGCATCAATTCATTGTCCTTTTTGGAAGGTACCAAAACCATGTCGTCCATACTTCTTATTACCTCGAGCCCACGCGGCGCGGCTTCCCACTCGACACAGGTCGCCACGGAGTTTGCGCGTAAGCTGCAGCAGGCAACACCGGGCAGCACGATCGTCACACGCGACCTTGCCAGCCACCCGCTGCCGCACATCAATGCCGACTACACGGCCGGCATTTACACCCCCGTGGAGGCACGCACCGCCGAACAGCAGCGGGTTGTCTCGGTTTCGGATCAGGCCGTCGACGAACTCTTTGCCGCCGACAGCGTCGTCATCTCGACGGGATTCATCAATTTCAGCATTTCTTCAACGCTGAAATCATGGATCGACCATATTGCCCGCGCCGGCAAAACCTTCAGCTACGGTGAAGATGGTCCCAAAGGTCTTGTCACTGGCAAGAAGGTCTATCTGGTGATCGCATCCGGCGGAATTTACTCCGCTGGCCCGGCATCCGCATTGGATCACGCGACACCTTACCTCAAGTCCGTGCTTGGCTTCCTCGGCATGACCGACGTCGAAGTCATTCGCATCGAAGGTGTTGGCATGGGACCGGAAGCCGAAGCCAAGGCAATCGCCACGGCTCAGGAACAGACCAGTCATCTGGCTCTGGCTGCCTGACGCAGCGGGCTCTCGGGAGGTGGATTCGCGTCCACCTCTTTGATCCGCTTTGGTAGTGATGCTGATTTTAATCGGGGACGCCCATATATACCCGTTGGGGGGCTGTCTATTTTGCCTGCTTGTATTCGGCCTCGTCCAGGCGGCGGAGCTGGTCGAGCAGGCTCTCCGGCACGGTATCATCAACCTTGTAGATACCGGCGGCGCGTATAGCGGTCCGGTAGGACGACTGGGAAATTTGTCGTCGCATAATCCTGGATAGCTGTTTTTCGTTGGTCCGGTTGGCGCCGTCCATCGCATTACTCCAACTCTACTTCGTGGTCTTCAAGGTCCTGAACTAAACACCTTCCCAGCGAAGAAGGTTCCCCTTTTCTAGGATCACGCATGTTAAAACAATGTGTCTCTCCGCCGCATGGCCGATTCAACGACCGAAAGTACGGCATCCCGCGCAGCGGCGCTGCGCAAACAGGACAGTCAGCGCCCTGAATTGCGGCTGGCAAGACCCTTTTCCCACGCCAGCGCCGTTTCGACGATCACATCAAGATTGTCAAAACCGGGTTGCCAGCCCAGGTCCTTTCGCGCCCGTGCGCTATTGGCCACAACGGATGCGGCATCGCCCGCCCGCCGATCCGTCAGGCGCGCGTCAATCGGTCTCCCATGAACGCGCTCGACACTTTCAATCACGTCGCGCACCGAATATCCCCGGCCATAGCCGCAATTGGCGACGATGCTGCTGGCCCCGGTGCGAAGCCGGTCCAATGCCAGCCGATGGGCGGCAACGAGGTCACTGACGTGAATATAGTCACGCACACAGGTGCCATCCGGCGTCGGAAAGTCGTGACCGTAAATTTCCATGTAAGGCCGTTTCCCCAACGCGGTTTCACAGGCAACCTTGATCAGATGAGTCGCGCCGCGCGTCGACTGGCCGGAACGGCCCTTCGGATCGGCCCCGGCCACATTGAAATAGCGCAGCGCCGTATAACGGAAATCATGTGCCGCCGCCGTGTCGCGCAGCATCCATTCCGTCATCAGCTTGGAAACGCCATAGGGCGATTGCGGCAGCAGCGGCGTCTCTTCGGTAACGGGCTCCAGCCCCCCATCGCCGTACACAGCAGCCGTTGACGAAAAGATGAAGTTTTTCACGTTGGACTTGACCACCGCTTCAATCAAGGTGCGGGATTTCGAGGTGTTGTTTTCGTAGTAGGCCAGCGGATCCCGAACGGAATCGGGCACCACGACGGAACCGGCGAAATGGATGACCGCGTCGACATAATTGCGTTCGATCGTATCGCGCACGAGATGCTGGTCGGCAATGTCGCCAATGATAAGCTTGGCCTCCGCAGGGACCGCCCATTCAAACCCGGTGGAGAGGCGATCGATGACCACGACGGATTCACCGGAATCGAGCAATTCCCAGACCATGTGACTGCCGATATAGCCCGCACCCCCGGTTATGAGTACTGTCATCTGCCATCCCCCCTGAACCACGCCAACAGCTCTATTGCGGTATCTTGCCGCATTTTGGCGGGTCTGCAAAGCGTTGAAGATGCATCATAAAAATATCGTGGCGAAAGAATCGCAGACCATCCTGCCTCGGGAGCGGGCAGAACGGGTTTCCGGCGTTCCCCATATCGCCGGCGCTCTTTCGACGTTATAGTGCCCCTGCCCGCTGGCAGACTCGCCATTTGCCAAGCGTGGCAAATTGCCCACCTTCCCGTCATGGATTTTAGCCCGCAAAAAAGCTACTAAGTCCAGGATACAGGAGCAGTTCATGGACTATCGTCGGTTTTTCGAAGACGCGATCGACCAGTTGCACGCTGAAAAGCGCTATCGGGTCTTTGCCAATCTGGAACGGATCGTGGGGAGATTTCCGCGCGCGCTTTGGCGTACTGCCGATTCCACACGTGAAATCACCGTATGGTGCTCGAACGATTATCTGGGAATGGGCCAGCATCCCGCGGTTATCGCTGCCATGCACGATGCGTCGAGCCGCATGGGCTCCGGTGCCGGCGGCACGCGCAATATCTCCGGCAACAATCATCCGCTCGTCGAGCTGGAAAACGAACTGGCCGACCTTCACAACAAGGAAGCCGGTCTGGTCTTTACCTCGGGCTTCGTGTCGAACGAGGCATCGATCTCGACGATTGCGCGGCTTCTGCCCAATTGCCTGATCCTCTCCGACGAGTTGAACCATGCCTCGATGATCGAGGGCGTACGCCGCTCCGGCGCGGAGAAGAAGATTTTCCGCCACAACGATGTGGCACATCTCGAAGATCTGCTGAAGGCGGCCGGCAAGGAACGCGCCAAGCTGATCGTGTTTGAATCGGTCTATTCCATGGACGGCGATATCGCCCCCATCGCGGCCATTGCCGATCTGGCCGATAAGTACAATGCCATGACCTATATCGACGAGGTTCATGCGGTTGGCATGTATGGCAATCGCGGTGGCGGCATCACCGATCAGGAAGGCCTCTCGGACCGCATCGATATCATCGAAGGAACCCTGGCCAAGGCTTTCGGCACATTGGGCGGCTATATAACCGGCCCCAAGACCGTGATCGATGCCGTTCGCTCCTATGCGCCCGGCTTCATCTTCACCACTGCCCTTCCCCCCGTGATCGCGGCAGCGGCTACCCAATCGATCCGGCACCTGAAAGTTTCGCAGGAAGAACGCAGATTGCATCAGCAGCAATCGCAGCTGACCAAGGATGTCCTGGCGGCCGCCAACCTGCCGGTCATGCAATCGCAGACCCATATTGTCCCGATCCATGTCGGCGATCCCGAGCTGTGCAAGATGGCAAGCGACCGGCTGCTTCAGGTGCACGGCATCTATATCCAGCCGATCAATTACCCCACCGTCCCGCGCGGCACCGAGCGGCTGCGCGTTACGCCGACGCCATTCCACTCCGATGAACTGGTGCTCGAACTGAAGGACGCGCTGGTCGAGGTCTGGACGGCGCTTGGCATTCCCTTCGCCAAGGACAGTGCTCCGTCGGTCAAGACGGGCGAACGCGTCGTGACGCTCGCTGTTTCCAAAGCCGGCGGCTGAAGACACGTTTTCCTGAAATCGCGTAAGCCCGCTATTTCAAGGAAATGGCGGGCTTATCTATTGGCATCGGTATCGTTCAGCCAGCGCGCCAGAAACGGCACGGCAAAGGCGATCACCGTCAGCGCTTCCAGCGCCCCCGGCGCAAAGGCCAGGGCGATCTGTGCGGGATGGATATCCAGGATATACCAAACCGCCAGGGCTGCCAGAAAAGAGGCGGCCGTTCCGAGAACAAAGGCGCAAAGGGCTGCCGGCAGGTAGCGAACGAGCTGGGTACGATGCTCCGCACCCACCCTCGACCCGATCAGCACGCCCAGAATGATCAACCCGATATCCGCGATCGAGCGCGGGACCACCGCTGTCACGACCGATGCGGCGTGCAATGCCGCGCTTGCCAGCAAGGCACCGAGCATCATGCCGCCGGGAACGCGCGTGTACTGGCCGAGAAGCGCACCGGCAAGGCCACAGACAAACAGAATGAGCGCTTCCTGGACTGTCCAGTGATCGTTCATCTCCACCACGACATGCGGCGCATTCCTGGCAATGACGGCAAGCAGCGGGGCAAGAAAGCCGATGAGAAGCAACAGGCGGATACACTGAACGACGGTAATCTTGACCATGTTGGCCTGCGTTCCCATGGCGGCTACCAGCACGAAGGAAAGTGCTCCCGGCAACGATGAAAACAGCGCGGTGGGCCCATCCCAGCCGAAGCCCTTGCGCAGCATGACATAGGTCAGTCCGGTCACCGCGATGAGCGCCACGAAGAGCATGAAAAAGCTGACGGGCCACAGCACCATCTGATTGACGGTATCGGCGGAAACGCCGGACCCGGCCTGGATACCCAGCATGAAGAAGACAAAGACACGCAGCCAGTCGGGCAGATGGATGCGGACACCGGAAAGGGATGCAGCCGTGACCGCAAGTGTCGACCCGAGCAGAAACGGGATAGGCAAGCCTGCAAAACCGGCGCTGAAGGCGCCGGCTGAAGCGATGAGGAGCGAAAGAATGGTGGCCTGGGTATTATTCAGATGTAAGCGATTCAACGTTTCCTGATCCAGTCTGCGAGGCGATCGGCAGCCTCCTCGACCTGATCTATACGCCGGGCAAAACACAGTCGCAGGAAGGCTCCGCCACCATCGCCAAAAGCCGTTCCGGGCGCAAGGCCAACCTTTGCCTCATCGACGATATCAAAGGCTGCGCGATAGGAGTCGGAAACGCCCTCGATGCCAAACAGCAGGTAGAAGGCGCCCGCCGGCGGCGACATGCGCACCCTGCCCGTCGCTGCGAGTTTGGCGCAAAGAATATCGCGCGCCTTGCGCGCACGCTCCACCTGCATCCGGATAAATTCGTCCCCATGATCGAGGGCGGCGACAGCACCGCGCTGCATGAACTGCGCAACGCCTGAATTGGAATACTGGATCAGGTTCTCGACGGTTTTGCCAAGGGCGGGATGCACGGTCATCCAGCCGACACGCCAGCCGGTCATTGCCCAGTTCTTGGAAAAACTGTTGACGAAAATAATCCGGTCATCGGGATCCATGACATCGAAAAACGAGGGGGATCGGCGCGCACCGTAATAGAAATGCGTGTAGATCTCGTCGGCGACGATCCACAGACCGTGCTGGCGGGCGATCTGCAATATCTCGCGCAATGTCTCGATATCAGCGGTCCACCCGGATGGGTTGGATGGAGAGTTGATAAACAGTGCCTTCGTCCTGGGAGTGATCGCGTCGCGGATTTTTTTCGGATCAAGCGTCCAGCCATTGCCGGTGAAATCCTGCGTTACCGGAACCGGCGTTGCACCCGCTATGCCGGCGGCAGCGGCAAAATTCGGCCACGCCGGCGACACATAGACGACCTCGTCTCCCGCCCCGGCCGTGGCCTGGATGGCCAATTGTATCGAATGCATCCCGGAACCCGTGACATAAAAATGATCGACGGGCAGATCCACATTGAAATGGCGTTTGTGATAATCGGCCAGTGCTTGCCGCAATTCCGGAATGCCTGCCTGCCAGGTGTAAAAGGTCTCGCCATTGGCCAGGCCTGCATTTGCCGCATCCCTGATGAAATCCGGCGTAGGCAGATCGCCCTCACCCGCCCAGAGGGGAATGACGCCGTCCTGGCGCCTGCCATGGTTCATCACCGCAACAATGCCGCTCTCCGGCGCGACCGCAGCTTCATGGCGCAAATGTTCAATCAGACCCATACATATCTCCAGTGCCAAATGCACATCCCGTTCAAAGGCAGACCTAACGCAACGAAGCGCAACAATCACGCGGATATTTGTGATGTTCCCATCACCGATGCTGATGATCTGCTGACGTCATCCTGACAATCAGGCAAACAAAAACCCCGGCACCAGGCCGGGGTGTCTGAACCAATGCGGAAAGTCCTAGCGCTTGGCCAGGAGATCGCGAATATCGGTCAGCAGGGCTTCTTCCTTGGTCGGGGCAGCCGGGGCTTCAGGGGCCGCAGCTTCCTTTTTCTTGAGCCGGTTCATGGCTTTCACCACCATGAAGAGAACCCAGGCAATGATCAGGAAGTTGATCAGCAGGGTGACGAAGTTGCCGTAAGCAAGTGTTGCACCGGCTGTGCGTGCGGCGGCCAACGTCGCAGCGGGCGCACCTGCCAATTGGATAAACATATTGGAGAAGTCGACACCACCGGTGAGAAGCCCGATGATTGGCATCAAGATGTCGTTCACGATCGAATCAACAAGTTTGCCGAAAGCACCGCCGATGATCACACCAATGGCGAGATCGACCATGTTTCCCTTCAAGGCAAATTCTTTGAATTCCTTTAGCATGATATACCACTCTCCAGTATTCCGTGTTAATTGGAAGCTGTCAGTCCCCAGTGATGCAAGTTGCACCACAGATTGACAGTAACAGATGTTCCTAATTTATTAATATAAAGTTTTATTTTCCGAACGAGCAACCCTGGTTATTCAAGTGTTTTCGACGGGCAGGTTTTTAAATTAATTCATTTTGATGAACACGTTCATCGCAAATTTATGGAAGGTTGAAGCCCATGACGGGCTGGACTGTAGCGCTTGTCGCGATTTTATATCTCATTGCACAGTATGTGCGGGTCAAAACCATCGGCCGGCGCAATCGCCTTGATCAGAAGGTCGACCGGCCGTTCATCTATGCGCTCAGTCTTGCATCGGGCGGCAGCAGCTGGCTGTTTTATGGTGGCCTTGGATATGCCGCCGAAAACGGCATTGAATTTGCCGGGCTGTTCATCGGGATAGCTCTGGCTTTCACCCTGGGCTTTCCGTTCTTCCATCGTGTGATCAAACTTGCGCAATCGCAGGGCATTGCCTCCATCGCCGACCTGATTGGCGCCCGCTATGGCAAGAGTTTCTCGGTGACGGCGTTTGTCACGATCATCGTTACGGTTGGCGGCGTTCCCTACCTCGCCCTGCAGCTCACCGCAGTGCATTATCTCTTCGAGGTATTTGCCGGCACGTTTACCCCGCATAGTGCGGACAGGGCCCACGAACCCCATTGGCTGCTCTGGGGCCTCCTGTGCGTCATCGCCCTGTTCGTCATCCACAACAGCGAAAAATCGCCGCAAACCATGGATCGCGATGAAAGCATTGTTCGCACGCTGGCCAGCGATTCCGCTTTGAAGATGATTGCCTTCATAGCGGTGGGCATAGCCGCGACGACGTTTCTTTTCGGCACACCCGGCGAATTGCTCAGCCACCTCGCTGGCAGCAATACTGCCATCCCCGCACTGCAGGCACACATCTCGTTGGCGAATGTTGTCGCGCTCGCGCTGATCGGCGCATCGACAACGCTGCTTCTACCCAGTCAATTCTATCTCACGGTCGTGGAAAACAGGAGCAGACGGGAATTGTCGGCCGCGCGATGGCTGGTTCCGACATGCCTGTTGATTGCCGGTCTTCTTGTTTTGCCCCTTGCGGCAATTGGCAACTGGATCCTGCCGTCCGATGTCTCCCCCGATTTTTATTTTCTTTCACTCCCTCTGCGGGCGCATCAAAGCTGGCTGGGCATTCTGGCTTTCGCTGGCGGTCTCTCGGCTGCAGCCACCATGCTGGTGCTGCCTACCATTGTGCTGTCCATCATGATTTCCAACGACCTCATTTTGCCGACTCTGTTGAACTGGCCAAGGCGGGCGACATCGGCCGGCAAGGATGATTACACGGCAATCATTCCAAAAATCCGGCGTTGTTCCATCATTGCCATTCTGCTTGCCGCCTATGCCTACCAGTTCACAATAATGGATTACGTTGACTTTGCGGAGCTCTCGCTCATTTCCGCCGTGAGCCTGATGCAGATGCTGCCACCCTTTCTCGGCGGTTTTGGCTGGCGCAGGGCAACAGCACGCGGCGCATGGTGGGGTATGGCTGCAGGCACTGCCGTGTGGTTTTACACCATGCTTCTCCCCACCTGGCTTGATGAATCCTGCTCCCTTGTCACCAGCGGACCCTATGGCATCGGTCTCTTGCGCCCGCATCATCTCTTGGGGTTGGACGCAAGTCCCGTGGTGAACGGGCTGCTGTGGAGCCTGACCGCCAACCTGGCTTTGTTCATCCTTGGCTCGCTGTCAAAATGCGCGTCGCCGCTGGAGCGCATCCAAGCCAATATTTTCATCCCCGAAACGGGAGAAGCTGCTCTTTCCAGCCGGAATCATCATGCCAACGTGACTGTCGATCAGTTGAAGGACACCATATCCCGATACATCGGCGCTGAACAAACCCGCCTTGCGTTCAATGCCTTTCATGACCAGGAAGGAATTACCCCGGAAGGCGCGGCCGATTTCAAAACGGTGCATTTCTCCGAACAGCTGCTTTCCAGCATTGTCGGCTCGCCGTCCGCCCGGCTGATCCTCTCCCTTGCGATGGGTCCCTCCGGAGCGGCGCAGAAACAGACGCAGATACTGCTTGATCATGCGACGGAAGCCCTGGTGCAAAACCGCGACCTGCTGCAAACGGCGCTGGACCGGGTGGATCAGGGGATCGGCGTTTTCGACCGGCAGTTCCGGCTCATGTGCTGGAACCGGCCGTTGCCGCTCATGCTCGATCTTCCCGATCACCTGCAGCGCATGGGCACACCGTTCCACGCAATTGTTTCCTTTCTCCTTGTGCAAAGAAACGCCGTTGCAAGCGGCGGCGGCGCATTGCAAGAGCTGGAAGCGCTGCCCGCGCGCTGGCGCATCGCCCTTGGCAATTCGGGCCGGATCATCGACATTCTGGCCAATGCCATACCGGACGGTGGCATGGTGGCAACCTTTACCGACGTCACCCAGACTGTTGAAACAGACAGAATATTGCGGCAAAGCAATGAGCGCCTTGATGCGCGGGTGCGCGAACGTACAAAGGCGCTCACACTTGCCAATCAGGAACTGGCCAAGGCACGGCGCCGTGCCGAGGACGCCAATATCAGCAAGACACGTTTTCTGGCCGATGCCGGGCATGATATTCTGCAGCCCCTCAACGCAGCACGTCTCTATGCCTCGGCACTGACGGAACAGCTTGCCAAGCCGCAGCTGAAGGATCTTGCGACCAACCTCAATTCATCCCTTGAGGCGGTCGAGTCGATCTTCAACGCGTTGCTGGATATTTCACGGCTTGATGCCGGTGCCCTCAGGCCTGAGATATCGACCATTCCATTGAACACCATCCTCTTGCAGGTCTTTCGCGATTTTCTGCCGGTGGCGCAGGAAAGGGCGCTGGAGTTCAAACTGGTTGAAAGCTCGGTTGTCGTTGCAACCGACCCTCATCTTCTGCGGCGGCTTCTCCAGAACCTTGTTTCGAACGCCATCAAATATTGCAAATCGGGCAAGATACTCATGGGCGTTCGCCGTCGCGGCGATATGATCGAGGTTCAAGTCTTCGATACGGGTATAGGCATAGCCAAAACTGAACTGAACATCATTTTCCGCGAATTCTCCCGGCTCTCCCGCGGCATGAGGGAATCGGATGGGCTTGGGCTTGGCCTGTCGATTGTCGAGCGCATCGCCGCACTGCTTGGGATGTCCATCGGCGTATCGTCCCGCGTTGGAAAAGGCTCGGTGTTCTCCGTCAGAATGCCGGTATGCTCCGATGCTGTGCTGCCGGTCAGCAAAAATCCAGCGGCTTCGGAGCCCAATCGCGCGCTGGATGGCCTCAGGGTTCTTTGCATCGATGACGACGAACGTTCTCTTGCCGGAATGAAGGAGCTGTTGCAGACGTGGGGCTGTGCGGTGGAGGTCTTGACCAATGGCAAGGGCTTGGAGGCGCTATGCCAAAACCTTGGCGATGCACCGGATATGATCCTTGCCGATTACAATCTCGAAGATGAGAACGGAATTGACCTCATCGGGTATTTGCGCGGCCAGTACGGGTATCCCATACAAGCCGCCCTCGTCACCGCTGACCGGTCGAGCCAATTGCGCGACCGTGCTGCCGCCGCAGCTATCCCGTTGATCAACAAGCCCGTGCGGCCGGCTGTCCTGCGATCGCTGCTATCCCATCTTCAAAACACCCCTGCGGACGCCTGAATGATCGCCCGCGCTAATGAAACTCCACCGTTCTGGAGTTCAGGGGCGCGGGGCTGCTGTTGAAACGGGACAAGCAAATGACCGCTTGTGTCCGGCTTTCAACACCAAGCTTGTAGAGAACCGCAGAGACGTGCGCCTTGATCGTGGCTTCCGACACATTGAGTTCATGCGCAATCTGCTTGTTGAGCATACCGTCGGCCATCATGCCGAGAACCCGTCCTTGCTGCGGGGTAAGACGGCGCAAACGGCCGACCAGCTCGAACAGTTCCTGATCCAGTTGTCCCCCGCCCAGACCGGTCAGCGGCGACCATATCTCGCCATCGAGTATCCTGCCGATGGCATCGGCAATCTCATCAAGGGTTGAGGATTTGGAAATAAAGCCCGAGGCGCCGAGCGCAAGCGCCGTCCGGATGGTGACGGCATCATCGGTTGCCGAAACAATCGCTATCGGCACGCTCGGGTGCAGCGAACGCAAAGCTATCAAGCCAGTCAGACCGCTGACGCCGCCCAAGGCAAGATCGAGCAGCACAAGATCAACGTCGGCTGCATCGAGGATGTGCCTTTTGGCACTCTCCAGATCGCTGACCTCGATAATATCCGCGTCGCCTGTCTGCAGCATAAGTGCAGCTTTCAACGCACCCCGGAAAAGCGGATGATCGTCCACAATGACAAACTTAAATCTCATACCTGAAAAGTCTCCGTTTTGAAATTGCAACATCTGAAAATCTAATCGTTTTAATATTAGCGACTAAAGCGCATTTTCCTGATATATCAAGATAAATCTATTGCGCGGGTAAGTTCAAAACCAATGCGGACTGTTCGTAGATGTCTGCTAAACACATGAATTGACTTGGCAAAACCTTAATCCCGCGTAATCATAGACCTATTTCGCCACTTTTCGAAAGAAAGATGTATGATAACGAATACACTTTACCCCGAGACCCAGCCCTATGCCGAGCAGATGCTCGCCGTGTCTGATCTGCACAGCATTCACGTGGAGGAATGCGGCAATCCACAGGGCAAACCGGTCATCATGATCCATGGCGGCCCTGGCGGCGGGATCAACCCCGCCATGCGCCGGCTGCACGATCCGGAACTCTACCGCATCATTCTTTTCGACCAGCGCGGCTGTGGAAAATCAACGCCTTATGCTGAACTGCGCGAGAATACCACCTGGGATCTCGTGGCGGACATGGAGCGTATCCGCAACCATTTCGGCATCGATAAATGGCAGGTTTTTGGCGGTTCGTGGGGGTCGACACTGGCTCTCGCCTATGCGCAGACCCACCCCGCCCATGTCAGCGAGCTGATCCTGCGCGGCATCTTCATGATCCGCCGTTTCGAAATCGAATGGTTCTATTCCAACGGTGCGAGCATCATCTATCCCGACCGCTTCGAAGCCTATCAGGAGCACATTCCGGAGGCAGAACGCGGCGACATGATCGCGGCCTATTACAAGCGCCTTACCGACGAGGACCCGGCCGTGCGCCTGGCCGCCGCCAAATTGTGGGCACGCTGGGAAGGTTCCGCGCTTTCCCTCCTGCCGGATCCGGCGCGGGAAGAGGCTTTTGCCGGCGATCATTTCGCCATCGCGTTTGCACGCATCGAATGCCATTATTTCCAGAACAGGGGCTTCTTCGAAACGGATGACCACCTCCTGCGCAATGCCCATCTGATCCGCGAAATTCCAGGCGTTCTCGTGCACGGCCGCTATGACATGTGCACGCCGCTCCTGAACGCCTGGCATCTGAAAAAGGTCTGGCCGGAAGCCGACCTTCGCATTGTCGAAGATGCCGGGCATTCCGTCACGGAACCGGGCATTGTGCATGAATTGATTGCTGCAACCAAAAGATTTGCAGCCTGACAGCAACACAGGCAACCGGTTGTTTCGGCGGCCGGTTGCCTGATCATGCCGCCAGATGCTTGCGGCGTGACTTGACCACCCACAAATGGCCAAAGGGATCGGTCAGCACGCCGACGCGGTCACCATTGTCCAGTTCCTCGACGGCATTGCGCACATGGCCGCCTTCCGCCGTGGCGTGGTGCATGACACGGTCGACGTCGTCAACATGGATATCGAGCATGACAGGCGTCGCGCCAATCGCGTGGACAGAACGCGGCCCGCCCAGCGATGCATCCGCATCGCGTTTGGGGTTGGCGCCGACAATCATGATCACCGACGCACCCATCCGCATTTCCGCGGCAATCAACGCGCCATTGTGCAGATACGGGCGCCCGACCACCCGCGCGCCGAATACATTCTCATAAAAATCCATGGCCATTTGCTGGTCGCCGTGGCGCACAAAAAGCCGGATGGAAATTTCACCGATCAGTCTTGGCCCCTCGTTCATCCTGTCCCTCCAGCGTCCATTAGCGAGGGACTAAAGTCGTATAAAAACGCGAACAAATCAAGAACAAAATGATCTTTGGAGCGAAGGTTTTGGCGTTTTCCGTGGAAAACATGCCTTGACAGATCGCCCCAGATTTTAGCCGTTTCAGGTTTTCTGCGGCTCGGCCTGCTGCGACTTCGAGCCACTGTTATCGTTCTGGAATTCCTTGGCTATCCCCATGAAACGGCGCATGAATTTCTCCATGTAATTCATGCCCTTCTCGAACTCTTCATCGGAAGGAAGCGCATCGCGGACAACCGGCGGAATCTTGCCCATGCTGGCGACCGTGTCTTCCAGCTTGGCAACACGGGTCTTCAGATCCGCCACATCTTCCTCATAGGCCCTGCGTTCATCCGCAGCGAGTTTGCAGATCAGCTGCCCGGACTTTTCCTGGCAGATGGACATCTCTCCGGTCCTGTTGTTCATCCTGATGTAACCGGTATCGGTTTTTTCCAGGGAATAATTCGTGGTTTCCTCGGCCGCCGCGCCGCTCGAGGCTGCGATTGCGAGGAACGGAACAGCCGCAACAGCGACCAGCAGTGTTCGTGTGCGTGACATGACAGACCTCCGAAATGCTGAACCTCAAGCTTGAAAGGATAATACGCCGAAAATAGGAATGAGCGCCGAGATTTCTGTTACCGGCAGCAGTCTACTCTTTGCGTATTGCGGTTTTGCGTCTAGTAAATCCGCATGAGCAAACTGATTTACAAGATTGCCCCACGGGCACTGTGGCAAGCGGCTGAAGCCGCAGGCGTGTTTGATGGCGCGCCGATCGACCATGCCGACGGCTATATCCACTTCTCCACCGCTGCACAGGCGGTGGAAACGGCGAGCAAACACTTTGCCGGACAGGATGACCTGCTGCTGGTCGCAGTCGAGACCGACCGGTTGGGCGATGCCCTGAAATACGAGGTTTCCCGCGGCGGCGACCTCTTCCCGCACCTCTACGCGTCTTTGCCGATGGCGGCCGTCCTGTGGGTCAAACCGCTGCCGCTTGACACCGATGGCAAGCACCAGTTTCCGGAGATGAATGCATGAGCGGACTGTTTCAGTCGCTGGGCCGCAAGGTCCTGTTTTCCTTCGACCCGGAAGACGCCCATGGCATGTCGATCAAGGCGTTGAAGACCGGGCTGGTGCCGGGATGCACATTGCCGGACAGCCCTGCCCTGCAGGTTACCGTTGCCGGGCTGAAATTTCCCAATCCTCTCGGCATGGCCGCCGGCTACGACAAGAACGCGGAAGTGCCGGATGCGCTGTTGAAGCTCGGTTTCGGCTTTGCCGAGATCGGAACCCTTACGCCATTGGCGCAATCCGGCAATCCAAAGCCGCGCATTTTCCGCCTTGTCGATGACAATGCCGTGATCAATCGCCTTGGCTTCAACAATGAAGGCCACGAAGCCGCGTTCCAGCGGCTGTCATCGCGCAAGAATCGTCCGGGAATTGTCGGGGTCAACATCGGAGCCAACAAGGATTCAACCGATCGCGTGGCTGACTACGTCGCCGGCATCCGGAAGTTCCATACGCTTGCAGCCTACTTCACCGCCAACATCTCATCGCCCAACACACCGGGCCTGCGGGATTTGCAGGCCCGTGACAGCCTCAAGGAATTGCTCGGCAAGGTACTGGAAGCCCGCGATACGGTTGCAGCACAATCCGGTGTCCGGCGCCCGGTCTTTCTCAAGATCGCGCCGGATCTGCCTGAAGCCAGCCTCGACGATATTGCTGCCGAAATCGCGCTGCATCCGCTGGACGGCCTGATCATCTCCAACACCACCCTGTCGCGCACGGGTTTGCGCAGCCCGCAGCACACGGCCGAGACCGGCGGCCTGTCAGGTGCGCCGATCTTCAATCGCTCCACGATTGTTCTGGCAAAGATGCGCCAGCGCGTTGGCCCCGCGCTGCCGATCATCGGTGTCGGCGGCATCGACAGCGCCAGGACGGCAATCGCCAAGATTCGCGCGGGTGCCGATCTCGTCCAGCTCTATACCAGCATGATCTATAGTGGCCCCGGGCTCGCTGCTGAAATCCTCAGGGAGATGTCCGCCACGCTCAAGCGCGATGGCGTGGGCAATATCAGCGCGTTGCGGGATCGTGACCTTGCGGATTGGGCGGCGAAAGACATTCCCGCCTGACGACAGAGCGTAATTTTGCCACTGTTCCGCAATCCAACGGTTGACGGCGATAAACTCCAGCGAAATGGAAACAGAGTGATGACGCGCAAGAGACGGGTGGCAGTTCTATTCGGCGGCCGTTCGGCCAAACTTGAGGTTTCCCTGCTTTCCGACGGCAAAGTCGTGAAGGCAGCCAATACCTCAAGATACGAGGTGGTGCCCATCGCCATCACCCGTACCGGCCAATGGCTGCTTGTCGCGCTTGAAGATGGCGGCCTGCCAAAGGCTGTTCCGGCAACCGGACCTGAAATCAGCCTGCTGCCCGGCGGGAAAGGCCGGCTTCTCGTTATTCCGGCAAGCGGCGCACCGCATGAAATACCGCCGGTCGATGTGGTCTTTCCCGTGCTGCACGGCCTCTTCGGCGAAGACGGTTCGGTGCAAGGCTTGGCGGAAGTTGCCGATGTGGCCTATGTTGGTTGCGGCATTCTCGGCTCCGCAACGGCGATGGACAAGGACATTGCCAAGCGCCTGCTCGAGCAGGCCGGCCTGCCCGTCGCCAAGGGCGTGACACTCCGGTTTGGCGAAACCGCCAGCTATGATGACATCACGCGCGAGCTTGGCACACCGGTCTTCGTCAAACCCGCCCGGCAGGGCTCGTCCGTCGGCGTTGGCAAGGCTGCCACAGCCGAGGCTTTCGAGGCCGCCGTCAAGGAGGCATTCCGGCACGACCGCAAGGTCATCGTCGAGGAGTTTGTCCAGGCCCGCGAGATCGAATTTGGCGTTCTCGAACACAGCGACGGTTCATTGACCGTTTCGGTTCCCGGCGAGATCGCTCCAGCCGCCAGCCATGGCTTTTATACCTATGAAGCCAAGTATATCGATGCCGATGGCGCGGCCTTGTCCATTCCGGCCAACCTTGCGGCACCTGTCCGGGAACCGCTGCAGGACATGGCAGGCCGGGCCTTTCGGGCCCTCGGCTGTGAAGGCATGGCACGGGTCGATTTCTTCCTGCGGCCGGACATGAGCGCCGTCGTAAACGAGGTCAACACCATACCGGGTTTCACCAATATCAGCATGTACCCGAAGACACTGGGCGCGAGCGGCATTCCCTATCCCGAACTGGTGGACCGGCTGATCCAGCACGCGCTGGCTCGCGCCGATCGCCAGCGCTCCTGAACGATCTAGCTGGCGAACTGCAGCCGCGCCCGCCGCGGCAGGATCGCCAGCAGCGACAGACCGCGCAGCCCGAGGAACAGGTGAAGCGCCAGCCAGAGCCCGTGATTGCCCATGAACTGCGGCAGAATGAAATAGGCGGCGAAGTACCCGGCAAGTGACAGCAGCATCATGTTGCGCATGTCGCGTGACCAGGTGGCCCCGATGAATACGCCGTCCATATGGAAGGCCAGCAGCCCGGTAACGGGCGCCAGGGCCGCCCACGGCATGTAGAGTGCGGCCATGGCCTGCACATCCGCAGATTTGATCAGAACCGCCACGATGGCATTGCCGTAGATGAGGAAGAACAGCGCCATCAGCGAAGCCAGCACCAGCCCCCACAGGAATGAAAGCTTGATGCCGCGATCAAAGGCCGGGCGATAATGGGCGCCGACGGCACGGCCGGAAATCTGCTCGGCTGCCGTCGTCACGCCATCAATGAGATAGCCCGAGATCAGCAGAAAATTCATCAGCACGGCGTTGGTTGCCAAGGTCACGGCACCGGCCTCGGTACCAGCGCGGGTGAAATAGGCATAGGCGATCAGCAGGAAGAACGAGCGCAGCATGATATCGCGGTTGACCGCAAACATCCGCCGGATGGCCGGCATATCGAGGATGCGCGCAAGCGATGGATTGGGAACGGCCCGAAACTGCCAATAGACCATGGTCAAGCCGACAACCAGCGCGACGCTTTCGCCAAGCACGGTTCCCCAGGCGATGCCTGCAACGCCCCAGCCCATGACCAGACCGAGCCAGCAGGTCATGACCACATTGACGCCGTTGAGCAGGAATTGCAGGTAGAGGCCCTGCATCGCCTTGCCCTGTCCGAGCAGCAGACCGAGAACGACAAAGTTTCCAAGCGCCATCGGCGAGGAAAAGAGCCGGATCGACACATAGGTGGACATGGCGTCGGCGACCGCCTGATCCGGGTTCATGAAGCGAACTGTTGCAGTCAGCACCAGCGGCGTCACGGCAATGAAAACAAGGCCGACAAGCATGGCTATGCCGATGGCCCGCCAGAACACCGCTTGCTGTTCCACATTGTCATGGCGACCCATCGCCTGCGCCACCAGCCCGGTTGTTCCGGCGCGCAGGAAATTCATGGTCGAAAAGAGAAAATCGAAAACCAGAGCCCCGATCGCCAGCCCGCCAAGCAGATGCGGATCGCCGAGCTGGCCAATCACAGCCGTATCGACGAGACCGAGCAAGGGCGTCGTCAACGATGCCAGCATCACGGGAATCGTGATCGACAGCATCAGGCGGTTCGTCACCTCGAACGGGCGAACGATCTTTGATCCATCAGGATGGGACACTTGCGTTGACATGGGACACCGGGAAAGACGCCAGAGGGGCTATCGATATCCTATGCCATTGCGCGCGGCGCTTTTCCAGAACTATCGGCCAATCCCCGCCGATAGTTCAGCTGGCAAGGACCAGCGCCCAATACCGCTGGCTGCTGCCGCTGGCAGCTTCAGAATAGGCAAGACCGAACCGGGTGAACTTCTGATCCAGCATATTGCGGCGATGCGGCGGCGAGGCCATCCACATGGCAAAGAGCCGGTCGAGTTCCATGCGGCCGACGGCGATATTTTCCGCAGCAATACCGTGGATCTCGTTGTTCCGCACACGGGTGGCAAAATCACGCCCCCAGCCGGTCGTATGGGACATGCGGCCGGCGCTGGCCATGTAACCCGCCTGCTGCAGTGCGGCGCTTTCCAGCGAAGAATCGGCGGCAAGGCCAGCCAATCCATTGGAAGAGCGTATATTCTGTACAAGCGATGTCGCTGACGCCGATACACCGGCACTTTTCCCCGGCGTGCGTGTCACTGTCTGGCAGGCGGCCAGCGGCAACAGCGCCGAGACGGCGGCGAACCCAAGCACGCTGCGGCGTGACAAATGAAATCTATGGTTGGGCATAAGCAATTCCTGAATGAGACGCACTGCCGATATCCAGCAATTGTGGCTCATTCAGGCCAAGGTGATATTTTTGCGTTTAACGCCGGTAGCTCAACAACCGCAAAATGATGAAGCTCGGCACAACCACGACCGCGCCCAAGAGGAAGTAACCGGCGAAACGCTCGATGGCACCAAAACCGAGGTTCCAGACGCGGCGGGCAAAGTTCTCGAAGCCATACAGAATATCGAGCGGCGACCAGTTGAACGCGTTCATGATCACGCCGACGAAAAGCGATACGAGAATGAGCTTGAGCAGAACACGGCCCGGCGTGTCTCCCAGAAAACGGTTCATCTTGTCCGACATTGATACTCCGATAGCGGCGGCGGCAATTGCAGCGATGGTGTTCACATATGGCCATATGCGGCCCGGTTCAAGCAATTGCACAGCGATAGCGGATTCGCCAAGCGTTCCAGTCCAAATATATCCCGGATAAGGCCGGCGGAAGCCGGCAAGACGGTCAGATTGGTTTCAATGCCGATCCTGCACGAAAATATCGACCGTTTTTGCCGCCGCAATGAAGGCTTTTCGGGCTTCGCCGACCGTTCTTTCGCCATTCAGGGCATCGTGGCATATTTGTTGTGCGGCGAGATAGCTCGGTCCGTGCCGGGCCGGCCAATCCTCCGACAGAAATTCAGCGGCTTCTTTTACCGAGGCTATACTTCGGTATTTGCCTATCTGCCTGGTCTCTACGGTCACAGATTCAAATGTCAGTTTACGCATGATGTGAGACGCCCAAAAACAGCCAAGCCCCCGCATCCCCATATTATATTGGCATTCCATCGTGAGTACAACCATTCCGGCCGGGCCGGCATACCACCACGCAGGATATTCCCGTCAGGCCATTACCGTGTGAAGAGCACCCTCGATCACAGTGCGTCTGAAGATGATCGCGTTACTTGCCGCATTCTTCGAACAACTTGGAAACAACTGGCAAAAAGTGATCTTCATAGGTCAAGCAGGATTGATAAATACCCGCCGCAACCCTTTCACGTCCGATTTCCTCCCACTGGGGATTTTTCGGTGTGTGCCAATCCGTGACTTGAGAAATCAGCACTTCCCTGTCCATTGCGGCGGGGTATTGTTTCAAAATAGAGCGCGCCTCATCAACCAGTGGAAGATAACGCGCCACCGCCGCCAATTTTCGCGTGCGGGCTTCCCCATCCAAAACCAGTTCATAGACGCGATCGCCTTTTGCTCCAGCCGTCGCCGCGGAAAAGAGGAGTTCGGCCGGTTTGCCGCGCGCGGACAATCGCTTTTGCAGGATCGCGCCCATGGCCGATGCCAGGTCGTGGATTGGATTGTATCCATCACGTGCATCCGCAACTATTCTGTAAGAATGATGTTCTCCAATATCAGCCTCAATTGACGCGATCACCGCCGCGAAAAACCCGTGATCATGACGTGCCAGCGCATCGTACCAAAGCCTGTCCGAAATATCGCCAAATATCGCGCCCGCAGCGGATCCGGTTTTTTCGATGATTTCCCGGGAATAATGCGTTCGGGACTGTTCCTTGCTTCCAGACCCGTCTGTCAGAAAGAAAACAAGAGGCTTGTTCAATTCCACCCAATGGTGAATGCGCAGCTCATGCCCAGGATGCGCCAAAAGAAGAATACTTAGTGTTTGTTTATTCTGCATTGGTGAAATAGACCATAGCTGAGCAACAAAAGCATCGGGGAAATATAAAGTGCGTGTTCTTATTACAAATTTTGTTTTTGGAATGCGGTCCGGATCCGAAAGTGTCGTTGAACTGTTGGCTGACGCACTTCGAGGCGCAGGTCACCACGTTATGATTTTTGCCCCGACATTGGTCGGCGACACCAACTGGATGATACAGAAGGGACATCAAATCTATGATGCGATAGATCAGATACCCTATCGGCCTGATGTCATTCATGCACACCATGTGTCCCCATGCTTTATTGCCATGGTACGTTTTCCCGACGTGCCGGTCGTCTACACCTGCCACAGTTCCGTGTTCGAGATCGAAGCCCCCTTGCTGCACCCGCAGATCAAGCACTATGTCGCCGTGGATGCAGCGTGCAGAGACAAATGCTTGTCCAGAGGCATCCCGGCCAATCGCTTGACCACGATAGAAAACGCCGTTGATTCAGCGCGTTTTATCGCAAGGCCCCCTCTTCCGGACCGCCCCCGGAAGGCGCTCCTGCTTACCAAGGCCAGCGGTCATGCTGAATTGGTGCGGCGCGCGTGTGCCGCAGAGACCATGACACTTGACGAGCTGGGCCCTGGAACAGGCAAGTTTTCCGATGCGCTCGAGAAGGAATTGCTCAAATATGATTTGGTCTTTGCAACGGCGCGCATGGCGCTGGAAGCGGCCTTTGTCGGATGTGCGGTTGTTGTATGTGATGGTCGCGGCTTTGCCGGACTTCTCACGACCCGCAATGTCGCCGCCTGGCGGAAGAATAATTTTGGTGTGCGGTTGCTCGCCCGACCGACAACTGTCGGGCTGTTGCAGGAAGCGATCCAGCACTACGACGCCAAGGATGCGGCAGATGTAGCCGAATATCTGCGTGAGCATTCGCCGGCGGACAAATATGTCTCCCAATACGAAAAGCTCTACCGTTCGGCTATCAAGGCAGGATCACCCGGCCTGCCTGCGCTCGGTCTTGCCAATGGCCAATGGGCGCAGGAACTCGTTGCAACCGCGGAAAAAAGAACCTGGTTTCGTATCGCCTCTGAAATGCATTGGATGCCGGAAACAGACACTCTCAGGCAAATGCTGGATCAATCAAAATCAGAGATCCTTGCCGAACTGCATTCGGTGACAGAGCGTCATTTGCCCAATTCACATTCCATGGAAACGCTCGCTCAAACATTGACCACGAAAATCGATAAACTCGATCGTGAAATTTCAACGTCAACGAATATCCTCGTGAGTTTGAAGGCCATGTACCAAGCGCTTGTACCATCTCCGCTCAGGCGCGTTGGCGCAGTGTTGCGGGCGCGCTCAAAGCGGCACAACAAATCGCCGTAGCCGAAAATATCAGGCGCGAGGACCACCTCAATTGCAAAAGCCCCCGCGTCCGGAGATACGGGGGCTTTGGAATATCGCACCAATCCTGTCGATTGGCCATTTCGGTCTCAGCGGCGGGCGTCCAACAGGTCGTTCACTTTGTCAATTTGCGCCGTCGTGAGTGTCCGATGGAAATCCGTGCTCAATTTGGCTTCAGCGGCTTCGAGGGCCTGCTCCCTCAACGTGGGATCAGTAATGGCAAGGGCTGCTTCGCGGCTGCGTTCGTAAGCGGCGATCTTACCGACGGAGGAATTGGGCGCTGCCCGCTCCCGTGCCCGCGCGGATGCATGCGCTGCGTTAAGCGGACCCAAGGTATTCTTGTCCAGATCCCTGTCGCTCAGATCTGCTTCCTTGGTCTTGGATTTGTCATTTGCGTGGTCGCCCTTGGCATTGCCATGGCCTTCGCCGCCATTGCCTTTTCCGCCGCCCTCGCCGCCACCGTTGCCATTGCCATTTTTGGCCAGCGCAGAACCGACAAGGCTGTAATTGCCGGTCGTCGAGAGTGCAGTGCCGGCAACCAGCAAACCAAAACATGCAACGGCAACAAAACCGCGCTTCACAAGAGTCATACCCATCTCCTCAATATGTCCCGGTGATCGTTCCCCCGCCGGAACGTTAATAATCCGTTTAGGGCCATTATGAGGCGTTAATAGCGATAATAGTGCCTGTGATGACGATGGTGCTTCCAATAGCCGGGACGATGGTGCCGATTGTTCCAGTGGTGGCGGCGATGGTGATGACCTCTCCAGCCGTGCCGATAATGATGGCGATGGCCCCAATGCCTGCCGCGATTGTGCTTGTATTTGACCAGTTCCACATTCGAAGCGATCGGCGCGCGTTGGACGGAGATAGGCGAGGCCTGCGTGGATACGATTGATGTCAGGCCCATCACCAGCGCGATGAGGCCGGCAGCCACCAGGGAAAGAATATTCTTCATGACAGCTCCCTCCAGTTTATCCCGCTCCACACTACGCCGTTGTTGATGAACATTCAAACAAGTATACCGCAGCAAGCGAAAAGCAGGCGGGTCTATTCACCGCGAGGCAATTTTTCGAGCACAAGCTGCAGAGTGGACGTCAAAACGTCGATATTCTCTTTGCCAGCGACGCTTTCCCAGTTCTGTTGAATGCGTTCGAAGGATCGGGAAAAAACCTGGCGATCGGGGCGGACATGGTAGCCTGGTGCAGGGCCAACTATGCCAACCTCAGCGTTGTCAATTGCGATGCCGCCAAACACAATGCACCGGAAGATCAACCCGAGGAAATCGCGCAATCACGTGGCAAGTGGCTGGAGCAGATCAATATTTGACAACCGGTTCAACGCGAGGCGGCATCCTTGCTGCCGTCTTGCGTTCCATGCAAACAAGGGATGGAGCGGGTGAAGGGAATCGAACCCTCGTATGCAGCTTGGGAAGCTGCCGTTCTACCATTGAACTACACCCGCCTATGCCC